>JAMCQK010000141.1 GCA_023382135.1 Deinococcus sp. | reverse complement strand
TGGAGTAGTGGTAGGGTGTGTAAGCTTCAAACTCGGCGGCGCAGGTATCCACAGTCTTGTATACCGGTCTAGCGCCCGCTTGCGTGCGCTGGTCCCGCACCTGTGCCTCGGTCCGCTGGGTGAGCGCGCCTAGCTGCGCGTCGGAAATGCCCAAACTCTTGGCATAACGCCAGTCGGTGGCGTCTTCCAGCGGTAAGCTGCCCTCTGCAAGGCCGGCCTCGGCTTGGACCACTTCTTCCAGTTGGTACAGGAACCAAGGTTCAATCTGGGTCAGGGCAGAAAGCTCGGAAACAGTTTTGCCCCTCCTGAACAGTTCTAGCAGCGCGTAGATGCGCTTTGGGTTTGGGTAGAGCAGGGCCTCGAGGTCTTCCACCGCCAGCCCGCGCAAGTTTTTCCCCACATCTTCTTCCAGGCTCCTCTGCGCTTTGCCGAAGGCTTCTTTGAAGGTGCGGCCAATGGCCATCACCTCACCCACCGATTTCATCTGTGTCCCCAGTTTGTCGTTGAAGCCGCCCAGCGTGTTCTCCAGTGCGTCAAACTTTTCGAAGGCGAAGCGGGGGATCTTTACCACTACGTAGTCAATTGTGGGTTCAAACGAGGCCGGGGTTTTCTTGGTAATATCGTTCGGCAGCTCGTCCAGCCTGAAGCCCACCGCCAAGAGCGCGGCGATCTTGGCAATGGGGAAGCCGGTGGCTTTTGAGGCAAGCGCCGAAGAGCGCGAGACCCGCGGGTTCATCTCGATGACCACCATGCGGCCGGTCTTTGGGTCAAGGGCGAACTGGATATTAGACCCGCCGGTATCCACGCCAATCTCGCGGATGATGGCGCGCGCGGCGTCGCGCATCTTCTGGTATTCCACGTCGGAAAGGGTCTGCGCCGGTGCCACGGTAATGGAGTCTCCAGTGTGAACGCCCATAGGGTCGAGGTTTTCAATTGAGGTGATAATCACCACCGTGTCGGCGTGGTCGCGCATTACCTCGAGCTCGAACTCTTTCCAGCCGGCAATGCTTTCTTCCACCAGGGCGGAGTGGGTGGGGGATAGCGATAGCCCCCTGGACAATGCTTCTATGAACTCGGATTCATTCTGTGCAATGCCGCCACCGGTTCCACCCAGCGTGAACGAAGGCCGCACCACCACCGGAAAACCGGCCTCTCGAGCGAAGGCCAGGCCTTCCTCCAGGCTCTGGACTGTTTTCCCCTTGGGGACCTCGAGGCCTATCTTCTTCATAGCAGCCTGGAACTGTTCGCGGTCCTCGCCCTTCTGAATAGCGGCAGCATTGGCGCCGATCAGCTCCACCCGGTACTTCTCCAACAGGCCCGCTTTGTGAAGAGCCATCGAAACATTAAGCGCGGTCTGGCCACCCAGCGTGGGCAGCAGGGCATCCGGCCTTTCTTTGGCGATGATCTTTTCCAAGAACGCTATCGTCAGCGGTTCAAGATAGGTGGCCTCGGCCAGGTCTGGATCGGTCATGATGGTGGCGGGGTTGGGGTTGACCAGCACCACCTTGTAGCCCACGCTCCTGAGCGCCTTGACCGCCTGGGTGCCGGAATAATCGAATTCGGCGGCCTGGCCGATAGTGATGGGCCCGCTACCAATGATTAGTATTTTCTTGAGATCGGTTCTGGGTGGCATTCCGAAGGCAAAGCCTATCACGGCTGGGGTTTAACTGCTAGTCCAAAACGAATAGATATACACATTTTCTTCATAATCTCACCAGTGTTAGCATGGATTAGGAGGTAATCGATGATCAGCGCCGAACTCGCCAAGTCTTTGAACGAGCAAGTCGGGCACGAGCTTACCGCCAGCCAACAGTATCTTGCCATTGCGGTGTACTTCGCCCAGCAAAACCTGGATGGCTGGGCCGGTTTCTTCTACCGCCAGTCGGAGGAGGAGCGGGAACACGCTCTAAAGATCGTGCGTTTTCTGGTGGACGCCGGGGTGAAGTTCGATATCCCCGCCACCGCCAAGGCGGCCCCCAGCTTCAAGTCGGCTGCCGATGCGGTTAAAAAGGCCCATCAATGGGAACTGCAGGTCACCCAGCAGTTTCAGGAGATGGCCCGGATTGCAACCGAAAAGCGCGATTACACCGGCTTCCAGTTCCTGCAGTGGTTTATTGAGGAGCAGGTGGAAGAAGTGACCACCATGGAGAAGTTGCTGGCCCTGCTCGAGAGCGGCATCAACTTGTTCCAGGCCGAAGCGCTGTTGCCCAAGGAATGAAATCGCTCAAGCCAGAAGAACTCGAGTCCTTGCTGAGGCGCTCCCCGATCATCGTGGACGTGCGGCCTGCCACCCGCTTCGCGGCGGGCAGCCTTGAGGGAGCTGTCAACATCAGCATGGATGACATCAAGCGGGGCAAGCACCAACTTCCCAAGGACAGGCCGATTCTCCTGGTCTGCGAGCGCGGCATTCAGAGCGAGCTGGCTGGGTTGTATCTCGAGGCCGATGGGTATAACCAGGTGTGGAATTTTGAGGGGGGCCTCAACGCCTTGAATAAACCGTAGAGCCGAACCTTGTGCTCACCCCGTGCACAGGGCCGGCACAAAGGCCGGCCCCGGCAGATTCTTGCCTGGCTATTCCTCGCCTTTGGCAATCGGCACACCCACGCTGTTGCCCCACTCGGTCCAGGAGCCGTCGTAATTTTTGACGTTGGGGTAGCCGAGCAGGTACTTGAGCACAAACCAGCTGTGGCTGCTGCGCTCCGCGATGCGGCAGTAGGTGATGATCTCCTTATCCTTTGTTACGCCTTTGGGGTCGTAGATAGCCTTGAGCTCTTCGGCGCTTTTGAAAGTTCCATCGGGGCCTACCGTGGTGGCCCAGGGAATGCTTTTGGCTCCGGGGATATGGCCTCCGCGCAGCACGCCTTCCTGGGGGTATTCGGGCATATGGGTGCGCTCGCCAACGAACTCGGGCAGGCTGCGCACGTCTACCAGGGCTCCCTTGCCTGCCTTGACCTTCTCGAGGTGTTTCAGCACTTCATCTTTGAAGGCCCGCTGACTGGGGTCACGCTGACCCACTTTGTAGCTGCCCTTGGGGTAGCTGGGCTTGTCGGTGGTAAGGGGCTTATTCTCCTGGATCCACTTCACCCGTCCGCCGTTCATCAGCTTGAGGTTCTGGTGGCCGTTGTAAGTCATGAACCAGAACGCGTAGGCCGCCCACCAGTTGTTTTTATCGCCGTAGAGCACCACCAAGGTGTCATTGGAAATCCCCAGCCGCTCCATGAGCCGGGCAAACTCCTCGGGGCCAATGAATTCGCGCATCACCGGGTCCCAGAAGTCTCCCTGCCAGTCCACTTTCTGCGCGCCGGCGATATGTCCGGTCTCGTAGAGCAAAATGTCTTCGTCCACTTCCAGCACCCGGATACCGGGATCCGCGAGATGTTCCTGGACCCAGCCGGTGCTCACCAGAACTTCGGGATGGGCGTAATTCATAGGTGCCTCCGGCGCCCAGTATATTCATTGCGTCTGGCGACTTCGTGTCGCAAGCCATCATCTGATAGGCGGGCTGACTGTGGCTAGGGTGCAAGCCGCGGACTGCCAAGAAAAAAATGCAGTGTTGGCCGGTTATCTTTTGTACACCCTGCGTTCAGCCTCGATAGCCCGCTGAACTTCGTGAATTTCCCGCAGGATGTTGTTGTCAGCCTCGGTGTGCAGCTGTGCCTTGAGCCGTTCCAAGCGTTCCATCAAGTAAATTTCCCGCAGCCTGGCCATGCTGCGCTCCATGCTGGACTGCAGCTCCGAAAGCGGACGGCCGGGCCCCATTACCAAAAGCTCCAAAAGCTTTGAGCCCTCACCTCTGCGTTCGAAGTGGGCAATGATGCGCTGGGAACTTTTTTCGGTCTTGGCCATGCTGGCAAACTCCGCCAGCAAGCTGCCCTCCGGCGGCCAGGTGTGGTCCTCCACGTACTCAACCCAGGTTGCCAGCTCGTCTTCTGGTACCGAGAGGATCTGGGCGATCAGGTCAAGCTCCAGCAGCAAGCGTTTTTCCAGCAGATCGGGGCGGGAGAAGGCGATTGAAGAGCTTTTGTCGGAGCGGACTTTTTTTCCGCTCGCCAGAAAGTCTTCCAAGGCTCTGGCCTCGAGGCCGAGCCTGCCCACTACCAGCGCCTTGAGCCGCTCCACTACCGGGTCGAAAGGCTCGCTGGAAATCATGCGGGGCGCAAGGGCCTCGAGCACGGCTCGCTTTCCCGCCGGCGTCTTGAGGTCCTGGTTCTCACTAGCAGACTGGAAACGGAATTCCACTTCGGGAAGCGCCTTTTGCAAAAACTCCTTGAACTGCAAAAGCCCGTCCTCGGCTAGCAGCAGGTCGCCGGGGTCTTTGCCGCCTTCCAACAGCACTGCGTACACCAAAAAGGAACGGACAATCTCGAGGCCCAGGCTCTGCAAGGTGGCCTTGCGCCCGGCCTCGTCGGCGTCGAAGGCCAGGTAAAGCTCCGCCACCTCATGCCGCCTGAGCAGGTGGGCCTGCTCGCTGGAAAGCGAAGATCCCAGTACGCCTACTGTCTCCTCGAAGCCCAGTTGGTGCAGGGCAATCACGTCGAACAACCCCTCCACCACCACCGCGCGTTTTTTGTCGCGCAACGCGTGGCGGGCCTGGGGCAGGCCGTAAAGCAGCAAGCTTTTTTTGAAGAGCGCAGTCTCCGGAGAGTTCAAGTACTTGGGCTGCTCCTCGGGCGTTAGCGCCCGGGCGGTGAAGGCCACCGTGCGCCCCAGCGGGTCGTGCAGGGGAAAAGTGATGCGGTTTCGGAAGCGGTCAAAGAAGCGGCCCTCGCGCTCCGCCAGAACACCGGCGGCCAGGCCTTCTTCCGGGCCCACCCCCGCTGCTTGCAGGTGGCGCAACAGCCCGTCACGGCTCTGGGGCGCGTAGCCCAGGCCAAAGCGTTCGATGGATTCGGGTTTCAGGCCCCGGTTTTCGAGATATTGGAGCGGCCCTCCTTGCAGGCTCTTCCTGAAGTAATCTTGCGCCAGCTTGATAACTTCCAGAAGCTCTTTCTTGGAGCCTTCCGGCCTCGAGGCCGGAAGTTCCACCCCCGTCTCGTGCGCCAGCCGCTCCAGCGCTTGCCGAAAGTCAATGCCTTCGATCAGCTCCATGAACTTGAACAGGTCGCCACCCGCCTTGCAGCCGAAGCAGTGGAAAAACCCCTTGTTTTCATCCACGTGAAAGGACGGGGTTTTCTCCTGGTGAAAGGGGCAGAGCCCTTTCCAGCGGCCCTTACCAGCCGGCTTGAGCGCTACGTATCGGCCCACCAGCTCCCGCAGGGGAAGCCGGCTCCTGATCTGCTCGGTGGCTTGGCTGCTTCTAAGGTCCATAGATTTGTTTTGATCCGGGCCGCGCTAACGGAATTGTTTCCTGCGAACGCGCCGTAAGCGGATGTACCCTGCTGGGAGCAGAGGAAATTTTAGCGGGCGCGTTAGGCCTGTCGCCAGTAGCTGAGCACCCATTCTCCCAGGATACCGTAGCCCGTTAAAACGGTTTCATCCAGCGTCTCTACAGGGTCGCCCAGGCGCTTGAGAAGCGCGAGCCGCCACTGGGCTGCGAGCGGGGTAGAGGGGCTGAACTGCAGCAGGTGTTGCGCTTCCTTGCCCTGTTCCAGGTGGACCTGTACGCACAGAAGCCTGGCCCACTGGTGGTAGCTTACAAAGCCGGAGCGCGCGGTATGGGTGAGAAGGTGCTGCGAAAGGGCGCTGGCTTTTTTGGGGCTCCTTTTCCATAAGTAGAAGCCAAGTCCCAGGAGCGCGAGGTAGTAAAGGCGCGGGTTGGGGCTGCTGATGGCCAAGACCAGGGCCTGTTTGAACATCCGCGTAGGGTCTTGCTGTAGCTTGAGCGCCCTGAGGGCGCCCGCCAAGGCGTGGGCTGAGCCGGTTTCTTCAGACGCGTATGGTTCGTTGGCCGGCAGGCGGAACGCCGGGCTGTCCCCCGTTTCTCCCGCAAGCGCTTTGGCCAGCGCCAGATGCGCCAGCAGCCAGGGGTGCGGGTTCTTGTGCGCTGCTCGGGTACCGTGTTCGAGCGCTTGGTAGAGCCGCCCCGTTTCTATCAAAAAGCGCATGTAGCTGGTTAGGTTCTGGGCCCGCTGGCCGGAGGGGGCGTCCTCGAGGCTGGCAAGCGCGTTTTCGAACACCGGTTCCGCTTTTTGATACTGGCCTAGATCCATCCAAAGCCCTGCCTTGGCCACCAGCTCCGCCAGGCGCAGCCAGCCTAAGCCGGAAGGCGCTTCGCTGTTTTCCGGAAGCACCTCCAGCGCTTGCGCCGGTTGAAAGAGTTTCCAGTGGATGCGCGAAAGTTGCAACCTGGCCTGGCTTTGGCGGTAGGGAGAACCTTCGGGCAAAGCGAGATAGGACGCGAAGGCTTCGGCGGCTTCCTTCAGCTTCCCAGTACGTGCCAGCGCCTCGGCGCGCCTTAGCCGCCCCTGGGCTTGCAGCGAAGGGGGAAGCTTCTCTAAGTAAGTGAGCGCACCCGGGGCTTGGTAGAACCTGGATAGGGTAAGCCTTATGCGCGGTTCGTGGGCGGAAACGGTGAGCAGGGCTTCCGCCTCGTCCCACTTGCCCAGCTCCAAAAGAGCTTCCGCGCGCACGGCGCGAAAAGACGGGTGTTGTGCTATTGTCTCGGGCGTGACCAGGTCGAGAACCTCGGTGAAACGGCCCAGAGACAAAAGGCGTTCGCACAACTCGAGCATCACCGGCTGGGCCAGCGGACCTTCCGCCAGGCGCAGGGCCTCGCGGTAGCCAGCGATAGCGGCGTCGTGCTGCGCGGCCTGCCAGGCTTGTTGGGCGTAGAGGCGCAAGATCCTGAAGGCCTGGTGGGGTTCGCCGGCGGCCTCGAGGTGGCGCGCGGCCTCGAACAGCAGGTTCTGCGACTGGTACCAAAGCGCTGCTTCGCGGTGCCAGGCGACGCTTTGCTGCGCGCTCACCTGTCCCAGAGCGGCCTCGCGCAACAGCGGGATACTGAAGGCAAGCCGGCCATCGGGCTCGGCCTCCAAGAAACCTTCCGCCACTAACCTGGCTAAATCCGCCTCGTCCCCCGCCACCAGCCGTATCAGTTCTGGCGGTGAGCCGTCGCCTAGCGCCGCCACCGCGCACAGCGTGTTGCGGACCACGCGGGGAAGGGCGTCGAGTCTTGGCTGAAAAAAGGGTATGGGTTCGGGTTCGCCCACCGGGTTCAACGCCAGGCTCTGGAGCACCAAGGGGAAGCCGCCACTCAGTGCGGCCAGGGCGGTTGCGCGCTTACTTTCTAGTTCCGGGCAGAGCCTCAGCAACAATTTCCGGCTGTGTTCGCGGCTGAGCGGCGCCATCTCAAACAGGTCGATATCCTCCGCTCTTTCAAAGCGGTTACGTCTGCTGGTGACGAGCAGCAATACACGGCCATAGAGCGGCTTGCGGGCGAACTCGAGTACGGTGGGATCGGCTGCGTGCAGATCTTCCAGTGCAACCACCAAGGGCGCCTGCTGGCTGAAGCGCTCCAGGGCAAGCTGCCAGGCCTGCACCAGTGCACGGTCCAGGGCGGCCGGTTCCAC
>JAMCQK010000103.1 GCA_023382135.1 Deinococcus sp. | reverse complement strand
CAGGCTTCGGCCATTCCGCGCACGGTTTCGGCAACGGCCTCGGGCTCAAGCTTGGAGCTTGCAATGTAGTCGAGGAAAAAAAGCGGCTTGGCCCCTTGCACCAAAATGTCGTTGACGCAGTGGTTCACAATGTCAATTCCAACCCCCCGGTATCTTCCCGTTTCGGCCGCCAGCTTGGCCTTGGTGCCCACGCCGTCGGTCGAGGCCACTAGTACCGGAGCGCGCATTTTGGCGAGATCGCTGGCGTCGTACAGTCCGCCAAAACTGCCGAGGTCCGCGAGCACCCTTGGGCCGTGCGTGCTTCGCACCGCTACTTTCATTAACTCCACCGCGCGATTGCCGGCGGAAATGTCCACGCCGGCGGCGGCGTAAACGGAGCGTGTGACTTGTGGTTCTTTTGAAAGCGCTTGCTGGCCGATATCCTTGCGGTACTGCATGCCAGGAAACGAAAGCCTTGCCACTGCGCGGTAGGCGTTCTGGTGTGCCGCCCACAGGTCTTCCCCAAAGCCGGCGACGGTAAGCACCCGGCCTCCAGCGGTAACGGTCCGGCCACCCACTTCTTTGGTGCCGGAGTGAAACACCATGCCTTGGTCCGGATTTTTTTCCAGCCCCTGAATAACCCGGCCGGTAAAGGGTTTTTCCGGGTAGTTTTCGCTTGCCAGTACCACGCATAGCGCGGAAGCCTTTTTCCAGCGGATGGGCAGGTCTTTCAGGCGGCCCCGGGCGCAAGCCATGGCGATCTCGAGAAGATCGGTCTCGAGCAAAGGCAGCAGCACCTCGGTTTCCGGGTCGCCAAAGCGCGCGTTGAACTCGAGCGCCTTGGGGCCATCTTTGGTGAGCATGACGCCCGCATACAGAACCCCCACAAACTTTCGGTTTTCATCGCGGAGGCCCTTGATGGCGGGTGCAAGTATCGTGCGTGAAACTTCCTCTAGCAGGCCGGGCGTACAGATAGGCGCGGGCGCATACGCACCCATGCCGCCGGTGTTCGGGCCCTTGTCGCCACCTAAAAGCCGTTTGTGGTCCTGCGCCGGCGGCATTACTTGGAAGGTTTCCCCGTCGGAAAACGCTAGAACTGAGACTTCCGGTCCCTCAAGCCGCTCTTCGATCACCACTTCTTGCCCCGCTTCTCCGAAAACTTTTTCCTGCAGCATCGAACGAAGCGCGGCTTCGGCTTCTTCCCTGGTTTGTGGCAGGACCACGCCTTTTCCGGCGGCAAGGCCCGAGGCTTTGATAACCACGGGGTAACTGACTTCAAAGAGATGCGAAAGCGCTGCGTCCAAGCTGGTGAAGACGCCGTACCGCGCGGTGGGAATCTGGTGCCGCCGCATAAAGTCTTTGGCAAACGCCTTGGAAGACTCAATCTCGGCGGCTTGTTTTGTGGGTCCGAATACCAGCGTATCCTCGCGCAGAAGCCTGTCGGCGACTCCGGCGGCCAGCGGGGCTTCCGGCCCTACCAGTACCAGGCCAATCTTTTTAGCGTGAACCAGTTTTGCCAAGGCATCGAAGCCGTCGCTCCCGTCAACCGGCACGGACAGGTTCTCGGCAAGCGCGCTGGTGCCCGCGTTCCCTGGCGCGCAGAAAAGGCTTTGGAGCCTTGGCGAGCGGGAGAGCTTCCAGGCGAGCGCGTGTTCTCTGCCGCCTGAACCCAGTATCAAAACGTTCATCAGGAACCTTAAGAGATGGCTTTTTCAAAGCCGGTCTTGGTGTGCTCCAGGTCCACCGGGAAGGGATAAGCGCCGGTGAAGCAGGCGTTGCAGTAGCCGGATTTTCTGCCGATGGCTTTCATCATGCCTTCGAGCGAGAGGAACGAAAGCGAGTCACAGCCGAAACGCGCGGCCATTTCCTCCACGCCCAGCCGGTTGGCGATCAGGTCGGCCTCGAGGCCCATATCCACCCCCATGTAACACGCGTGACGGATGGGTGGGCAGGTGATGCAGAGGTGAATTTCTTTTGCGCCCGCCTCCTTCAGCATTCGTACCAGCGGCCCGGAAGTGTTTCCGCGCACGATGCTGTCGTCGATCACCACCACCCGCTTATCACGCACGTTCTCCGGCAGCACGTTGAACTTGAGGGCCACGCCCTGTTTGCGCAGCGAGTCGGTAGGCTGGATGAAGGTGCGGCCAATGTAGCGGTTCTTGATAAAGCCGTCGTTGTAAGGGATGCCAGAAACCCTGGCGTAGCCGATAGCCGCTGGAATGGAAGAGTCTGGCATGGGGATTACCACATCGGCCTCCACCTTGGACTCCCTGGCCAGCTCTTCGCCAAGGCGTTGGCGCACGAGGTGGATATTCTGCCCGTCCCAGACGTTGTCGGGCCGGGAGAAGTAGATGTGCTCGAAGGTGCAGAGGGCCAGCTTGGGCGCCGGGGCCATGCCCTGGATGGACTCGAGGCCTTTCTCCCCCACCGCGATAATCTCCCCCGGTTCCACCTCGTGGATATCCACGCAGCCGAGCGTGTGCAGTGCGCCCCACTCGGAAGCCGCCACGTACCCGCCCGCCGGAAGCCTTCCCACCGACAAGGGCCGGAAGCCCCAGGGGTCGCGCACGGCATACACGCCATCCCGCGTGAGCAGCACCAGCGAGTAGGCCCCTTGCCAACGCGGCATTACGTTTTGGATGCGCTCGGGCCAGGTGGCGCCCACAGCGCCCGCGAGCATCATGGTGATTACTTCGGAATCGGTGGAGGAAGAAAGCCCAGTGCCCCTTTGTAAAAGCTCCTGCCGCAGCTCGGCGATGTTTACCAGGTTGCCGTTGTGGGCGGCCGCCAAAGGCCCCAGCAAGGTTTCGATCAAGAAAGGCTGGGCGTTCCTGAGCGAGGAGGAGCCGGTGGTGGAATAACGCGTATGCCCGATGGCGAACTTGCCCTTGAGCGGCGCCAGGCTTTCCGGTGTGAACACCATGGAGACCAGGCCCGTCTCCTTATGCATGCGCACCGTGTGGCCATCGGATACGGCGATGCCAGCGGCCTCCTGCCCGCGGTGCTGCAAAGCGAAGAGCCCGAAGAAAGCCATGCGCGCCACGTCTTCACCCGGTGCGGAAATTCCCAGCACGCCGCAGGCTTCGCGCGGGTTATCGTTTTCGGTGGCGAAATTGGCGGGCTCGAACATTACTTCCCTTTTAGCTCCTGGTTGTCGGCCAGAATTTTTTCGGCCTGCGCTTTTTGAAAGGCCCCGACTTTTTCCCGTAGAGAGGAATCGGTAAGCGCCAGAATTTTGGCGGCCAGAAGCGCCGCGTTAGCGGGCTCGACGACCACCGCAGGCGCAACGCCAGAAGGCATGCGCAACGAGGACCAGATATCCGCCAGAGCGAAAGTCTCGGAAGGAGGCGGGCAGGCGATAACCGGAGAACTCACGGCCCCATCGACAAAACCAGAGAGCGCGTTGCTTCTTCCGGCTACGGTGATGTAGACCTTGGGCCGGGAATCGGCTTCATAGTTTCTCAAGATTGCCAGCACGTGTTCGGCGGTTTTATGCGCCGAGCCTACGCACATCTCCACATCCAGGCCAAGCTCTCGCGCGGCTTCGGCAATCTTCCGGCAGTGGGGCTCATCGGCCTTGGAACCCATCAGAATGACCACCAGCGGCTTCATCGCATGCTCCTTAATGACCATATCCCTTTCAGCGCGAGCCGGCTAGTAGCCCCGCGGCGCGCAGGTTTCTCAGCATCCTTGGCTCCACCGGGTACTCTCCCGGCACGAAGGTTTCCCCAGTAAGCATTTCATAGATAGAGATGTATCGCTCGCTGGCTTTTACCCACAAGTCATCCGGCATCGCTGGCGGTTCGCCATCCCCGCGATAGCCTTTTTCGGCGTATGCCAAGCGCACGAACTCTTTATCGAAGTTTTCCGGCTCCTCCCCTTTCTCAAACCGTGCAGCGTAAGTATCTGCTTTCCAAAACCGCGAGGAGTCCGGCGTGTGTACCTCGTCAATTAGAATCACGCGGCCATCCGGCGCTCTGCCGAACTCGTACTTGGTGTCCACCAGAATTAGACCGGCTTTGCTGGCGATCTCTTGTCCGTGTTTGAAAATTGCGATAGCGGCTATTTGGATGGTATCCCAAGTTTTTTTATCGAGGAGTCCCTTATCAGTTACTTCGGCGCAGGTGAGCCGTTCGTCGTGTCCGGTGGGGCCGCCTTTGGTGGTAGGGGTGATGATGGGCGCAGGAAGCTCGGCGTTTTTCTTGAGGCCATCTGGAAAATGATAGCCGTAGATTTCTCTTTCGCCCTGGGAGTAGCGGTACCAGAGCGCGGTGGAAGTTACGCCAGTGATGTAGCCGCGAACGATCACCTCAACGGGGAAAGGGGAGGCCTCGAGGCCCACCACGGCACTGGGGTCAGGAACACTCACCAGGTGATTGGGGATAATGTCTTTGGTCTGCTGAAACCACCAGGCCGAAAGCTGGTTAAGCACCTGGCCTTTGTACGGCACCGCCGCCAGAACCCGGTCAAAAGCCGAAAGCCTGTCGGTGGTCACGAAGAGCCTTCGGCCACCCGGAAGCGCGTAGGAATCGCGCACTTTGCCTTCGCGCTTTTCGGCAAGCGGAAGATTGGTTTCCTTTAGCGCCCGTGAAAGTTCTTTGTGTATCTGCTCTTTTGCAACCATAGTTGTCCTCGCTAGCGTGCCAGCTCCCTGGCGTGTAGAACCCCGGACCGAAAAAGCGCCAGTCCCAAATTTCCGCGTTCGCCACGAGAAAAACGCGGATGCTGGTAGGAAAACACATGATCCTCCGGGTGTGGCATCAGGCCCAGCACGTTTCCTTGTATGTTGCAGATACCCGCGATGCCCGCTACCGAGCCGTTGGGATTGTCCGGATACTCTTTGCCTGCGTAGGTAAGCGCAATTTGGTCATGCTGCTTGAGCGAATCGAGCGCCGAGGAATCAGCAACTTGAAAATTACCCTCGCCGTGGGCCACCGGGCAGTAGATGGGTTCGCTTAGGTTCTTTGTCCAGAGGCATTTTTTCGAGCCCGGCCTGAGCGTAACCCAACGGCACTCAAAGCGGCCTTGGGCGTTGAAGGTGAGCGTGGCCTTGACGTTTCCAGGCAGAATCCCCGCTTTTACCAGCGCCTGAAATCCGTTACAGATGCCAATCACAGGCTTGCCGCTTGCCACAAAGGCTTTCACCTCGTCGGCGAAATAGCTTTTAAGGTCGAGCGCCAAGAGCCGCCCCGCGCCCAAGGCATCGGCATAGGAAAAGCCGCCGGGAATTACCAGAATCTGGTAATCCGGCCAGCGCCTCTCTTTGTTTCGCAGTTGATTTACATGGACGATCTCGGTGTCGGCGCCTGATAGTTGGAAGGCTTGGGCGGCCTCGAGGTCGCGGTTGGTGCCGCTGGCATGCAGTATCAGTGCCCTGGGCTTCATAGCGAACCGCCCGCCGCCGCGCGGCTGGCCTGGCGGGTCCAGGCCGCAACCAAAGCTGTCACATCCAAGGAAAAAAGCTCTTCGTTCTTCGCGCTTTGCACCACCAGCGTTTCCGGCTGTACCGCGCCAATTTGCTGGATAGGCAGTCCGGCAAAGAGAGACTCAAACTGCGGGCCGTCCTGCTCCCGCACTTCGCAGACCAGGCAGCCGTTGGTTTCTCCAAACAACAAAGCAAGAACCTCCGAATCTTCCAGTGAAAGCCTGGCCCCGAGCCTTCCGCCAATGCACATCTCCGCCACCGTAACCGCCAGGCCGCCTTCGGAAAGATCGTGGCACGAACGCACCAAGCTTTTCTCAATTGCTTGCTGCAACGCCCGGTACACGCCTGGGGCTTGGTGCGAAATGCCTGGGACCTGACCGGAAAAAGCGCCGCCCGCGACAAGGGAAAAATGGCTTCCGCCAAACGCTTTTTGATGCTGGCCGACAAGGTACAGCAAACTTCCTGGTTCTTTTAGGTCCGAGGTCACGGCTTTGGTGACATCGTGAATGATGCCAATCGCCGAGATCAGCAGCGTGTGCGGAATGGCGTGGCGTCTGCCGTCCGCACCCAGGTACTCGTTATTGAGCGAGTCTTTGCCGGAGATGAACGGGGTGCCATAGTGCAGGGCCGCGTCGTGACAACCCCGCGCGGCTTCCACCAGCGCGCCCAGGGTTTCTTTTCGTAACGGGTCGCCCCAACAGAAGTTATCCAGCACCGCAATGCGCGCCGGGTCGGCGCCCACCGCGACGGCGTTGCGGACCGCTTCATCCAGCGCCGCTACAGCCATGTGGTAGGGGTCAAATTTTCCATACTCCGGGCTTGCCCCGTTGGAAAGGACAATTCCCGTCATGCCCTTGGTGCCCATGGGTTTGATCACGGCGGCATCGGAGGGGCCATCGTTCATCACGCCGGTAAGCGGCTTTACCGCGGTTCCACCTTGCACCTCGTGGTCGTAAACGCGGATGATGGCTTCTTTCGACGCGATGTTGGGGTGGCGTAGCAGGTCGAGCAATATATGCCCAAAGCGCGATGAATCAATGGTCCAATCATTTTTGACTGTGGCCTCACTGGTTTTTTCCGGAAGTTCAGCCTGCAGGTGGCGGCGCGGGATGCCTTGGTGCAGGAAAGTGTTTTCCAGGTTTAGCACCTCGCGCCCGGCGAAGCGGACCACCAGTTTTCCGCTGGCGTTGAACTCACCAATATCGCTGAGCTCCACATTGAAGATGTTGCAGAGAGACGCGAGCGCGCCTAAGTTTTCCGGCGGTACCGCCAGCACCATGCGCTCCTGGGCTTCCGAAAGCCAGATCTCCCAGGGGGCAAGCCCCGGGTACTTGAGGGGGACGGCCTCGAGGTCTACCACTGCGCCGGTCTCACTGGCCATCTCGCCCACCGCCGAGGAAAGCCCGCCCGCGCCGCAGTCGGTAATGGCGTGATACAACTTCTGGTCACGCGCACGCACCACAACTTCAACCAGTCCCTTTTCGGTAATGGGGTCGCCGATCTGCACCGACGCCCCCGCCACCTCGCCCGTCCCGGCGTCCATCGTCATCGACGAAAAAGTGGCACCCCGCAGGCCATCGCGCCCGGTCCTCCCCCCAAGCACAATTACCCGGTCACCCGGCTGCGGGCTTCTTGGATGGCTCTTTTTGGGAGCAAGGCCCACGCAGCCGCAAAAAACCAGCGGGTTTGCGGTGTAGCCCTGGTCGTAGAACACCGCCCCATTCACCGTGGGCAGGCCAATCTTGTTGCCGTAATCTTCGATTCCCGCCACTACGCCCGCCTGGATCCGCCTGGGGTGCAAAACGCCTTCGGGCAGCGAACGGATATCCAGTTCTTGCGGGCCAAAGCAGAGTACGTCGGTGGCGGCGATGGGCTTGGCGGAGACTCCCAGTACATCGCGAATAACGCCGCCCACGCCGGTGTTGGCACCGCCAAAAGGCTCAATGGCCGAGGGGTGGTTGTGGGTTTCCACCTTGAACGAGACCTCGTACTCCTCGTCAAAATCAATAATCCCCGCGTTGTCCACAAAAGCCGAGCGAACCCAGGGTGCGGCAATCTTCTCGGTTGCGCCACGAATGTATGTTTTGAGGATGCCGTCGATTTCCTCAGTAGTTCCATGGGAACGCTCAAGCGTGATG
>JAMCQK010000153.1:420-7542 GCA_023382135.1 Deinococcus sp. | reverse complement strand
ATCATGCGCCACGTATCTACAACCAAGACTTCGATTTTAGATCGCGAGAACTAACTACTTCCCGCTGGATTTCTGAGGAGGGGTGAATGCGAAAAACCTGGCTGGTCTTATGGTGCACCGGCTTCTCGCTGGCCTTTGCCCAGAGAAGCTGTCTAATCAAAGGCAAGGTGGCTTACGCAGCTAACTTTCCGCTGGCCAGATGAGAAGGCGTTAACTCTGCCTTGAAAGGAACCGCGCTCTGGTCGGAAGAAAACAGTGAGACCGCGGTAGGGTCTGCACTGAAGTCACCGCTTTCGATTCGGGCATTGGTCTTTGCGATGATGAGCGCGAGCGGTTTTCGAAGCTCAGTTGTATCCAACCGCCAGCTTTGAATTGGAAAGGCCTGAGTTGGCCGACGGCCTCAAAACCGCCATTCTCAGGGGGACCTTGGGGCTTCGCGGCATCAAAAAAGCCGGTGCGCGTGAGCGGAATGCTGGGTGTGGGCGGCAGCGGCCGCCACTTTACGGGAAGCTTCAAAACCAGTTTGGCCGCTGCAAGATGAAGTGACCACAACTGCTGGTTTTGTGGACCACCTGGCGGAGGTCCGGGGAAGCGGGCGGTTCCCAAGCAAACTTTCAGGCTGGTTTAAGGTCTTTAGTGGGAAAATAGATGCGTGGCAAAAGTATTGCTGATTGAAGACGACCCCGGCGTTCGGGAGGCCGTTCGCCTTGGGTTGGAGCTCGAGGGCTACCTGGTGCTCGAGGCCAAGAACGGTGGTGAGGGCCTGCGCCGGCTCAGAGAAGCCCCCGATGTAGTGGTGCTCGATGTGTTGCTCCCAGGAGGAGACGGGTTTGGAGTGCTCAGGGAAATCCGACGGCAGAGTGCTCTGCCAGTCTTGATGCTTACGGCGCTCGATGAGGTGGAATACCGCGTCAAGGGGCTGCGTGAAGGCGCCGACGATTATCTGGTCAAGCCGTATGCGCTATCTGAATTGGTAGCCCGCCTCGAGGCCTTGCTCCGGCGCACCTCCGCTGTTCAAGAGCTGCTCTCCTACGCCGACGTGGTTTTGCTGCCCGCGCGCATGGAGGCCCGCCGCGCCGAGCGACCCCTGGAGCTTTCGCCCAAGGCGTTTCAACTGCTCAAAACTTTTTTGGATCATCCCGAGAGACTTTTGTCCAAAGAGGCGCTGATGCAAAAAGTCTGGGGTGAAGAGGTTGAACCCAACACGCTCGAGGTCCACCTTTCCGCGCTGAGGCGCGCCCTGGGCGAACCCCCTCTGCTTCACACTCTGAGGGGGCACGGGTACATCTTGCGCAAAGCGCGGGCGGGTAACGTCCCATGACCTTACGCGCGCGGCTTCTTCTTTGGCTCCTGTTGGCGCTGGGACTTTTGCTAGTTCCCTTGGGCGTAATCACGGTGCGCGAGGCCGAACGCGCGGCACGCGCAGGGCTTGAACGCGCGGTGCTTTCGCGGCTGGGTCTTTTGCGCGAACTTCAAGCGGAAATTGGTCCCAGGGAACTTTCCGAACTGGTGCAGGAGTTTGGCGGCGTGGGTTTTGTAGTAGCTTCCGGCGGGACCGTCCGTTTCACCGATCAGGGTGAGCACCGGCTCCCAGAAGGCCTCGAGGCCGCTCTAACCAAGAAACAGGGTTACCGCGAAATTCGCGGAGACACCCTGTGGGTGGCCCTCCCAGATACGCTTGGAGGCTTTGGGCTGGGGGTACCCCTGGGCGAGGTGGCCGCGTTGCCGCTGCGCTTGGTAAAGCTTTACCTCACGCTAGGCGGACTGCTTGCCGCGATCGCTTTTGGGGTGGGTGCCTGGGGACTTTGGCGCTCGCTTGCCCCGCTGGAAACACTGAGACGCGAGCTTGCCCTGCGCGGTCCCGACAACCTGCAAAAACTCTCCCAGCCGCTGCTGCCCGAGGTCCAGCCCGCGGTCACATCGCTCAACCGCCTATTGGCCGAGCTCGAAAACGCCCTGGCAAGGCTCAAGCTGCAGGAACAGGCCGCCAAGCGATTTGCTTATGGGGCTTCGCACGAACTCAGAAACCCTTTGGCGGCGCTCAAAGGGTATTTGGAGGTGTTAAGGCGCGATCCCGCTGAGGCGCGCGCGATATCTGGAGCATTTCGCGAAGCAGAACGGATGGAGTCCTTGCTGGAAGGCCTTTTGACCCTGGCAAGGCTGGAAGGGCGCGGCCAGCTCGAGGGCGAAGAAGTTGATCTGGCGGCCTTGGTGAGGCAAAACTATGGCCTCGAGGCCCCCTACTTGCCCACCGGTGCACACACCGCCTTGCCGCAGCCGGCAAAGGTCGTGGCCGACCCAGCGCTGGTCTCGTTGGCACTGGAAAATCTCTTGAAGAATGCCCGCCAACATGGGAGCGGGGTAGACAGGGTAGCCCTGGAACCCGCTGGCGAAGTCGTCTGGGTATGGGTGTACAACCGGGGCGGCGGGATTCCCGAAGAGCTGCTGCCCAGAGTCTTTGAGCCCTTCGTCAAACAGGGAGAAGGAACAGGACTCGGCCTGGCGATTGTTGCCGCAGTTGCTGCGGCGCTTGGCGGGCAGGTTCGTGCGGAAAACACACCGGAAGGGTCTCGGGTTGGCTTGGCGCTTCCTTCAGCCTAGGTTAAGCCAACTGGTCCAAAATTTTCTTATGGAACTGCTACCCGCCCACCCTGAGCCGGGTTGTGCCTCTGATAAGCAGGGGGTTATGCGCGAGACCGAGGCGCCGCCCGTTCTCTTGGCGGGCGCTAAGTATCCAAGCGAAAACAGAGTACCGTGCTTGGAACGGCATGGCAGCGAAAAAGTTTGCACCAAGAAATGCCTGTTGGCTACAACTGAGGATAGGGATTGAGACCATGCGCTCGCTAGTTTTCATCCTGACCCTTCTTGGGCTGGCCCATGCTCAGTCTTTCAATCCCGACTCCAATCTACGGCGCTGCCAGGCGGTGTTTAAAGAGCTCAGGCCAGCCGTGTTGTACGGGGATAAGGTGGCCGAAGGACGTTTTCTTTTCAGGCTCATCTTGACGCAAAAGCTGCGACCTGTAGTACGCATCACCCTGGATGGTTCATTTGAGCCGGTACCGGTGGGCCTCGAGGAGCTTGCCCGGCCTTTTGTGTTGAAACCGCAAGCGGTGCGCGAGCTGCAAGCCCAGGTTCGCAAGCGCCTGGAGACCTTGCGCGGTGAAATTACCCTGGCCAATTGGATGGCTCAACAAGGGGAAAAGGGTTACCGGTGCTTTATTACCTATAAAGGCCGGGTGGTGGGGGTATTGCAGATGAGCAGTTTCCAGCCGCCGATGGCGTTTCAGGAATGGTTTGACGCCTACAAGGAAGCCAGGCTTCGCTGGCCCGCCACACCGCCCAAGAGCTTGTTCCCGGAGGCCGAGCCTCCGCCTAATAACCCTTACCCGATTGATCGTTGAGCAGGGGCGCCAGGCAGCCGCCTACGCCTTCAGGCGATAAATAACCCCGTTGTCATTCCGGGCCGCAGGCGCTCCTCTTATGTTGTCATTCCGTAACCCCGTTGTCATTTCGAGCGAAGCGAGAAATCTCGCTTTTAGTTTTATCGGTTTTGGGGGGAAAAGAGAGATCCCGAACCACAACTAGCCCTTTAGGCTGAGCGACTACGCTTGGGATGACCCGGAAGAGCACCAGGGACGACAGAGGAGTGCTCAGGTGGCAGGGTGGGGAATGGGGAAAAGACCTTAGCCACCGAAAACGGTTTTCAGCCGCAACATGCAGCCGCTGCTTTTTTCAGGCGGTGGAGGGTTTACTTTGCGAAAAGATCCGGCTAAATATTTACTTCCAGTTAACTTCGTAAAAACCCTTGCTCACCAGCGCGCTGCCCTGCACTACGGAATAATTGAAACCGTAACCAAAGCGTTTGCTGGTTCGCTCCAGGAACGAGACCAGGCTCTGGTTAAGCTCGCCAGCCTGCTTGCTGTCGGCTTTGGTACCAATGGCCATGGGCAGGGTGTCTTTTAGTATGGCGAAAGATTCTTCCATGCCGCGCTGGTTATCTATCAAGGCATAAGCTACCGCGTTTGCGGGAACGCGCGGGGCAAATCTTTGGAATCCTGCCTGTGTCTTCCAAGGCGGGTTGGCCTCGGCGGCGATGGCTTCTTTGCTGGTGGCTATTACTAGGCGGTCCTTGTCGAAGCGGTAGTAAATGTTTCCCAGCAGGCCCACCTCCACCGCTTTGAAGGCGCCTTCATTCCCAAGCACCTTGAAGCCGCCCTTGCCTTCCGGCGTAGCAAAGGCGGCGATGTTCTGCAGCAGCCCCAGCAGGTTGGCCTCGGCGGTGGCCTGGTCTATCACCTCTAAATAGACCAGCGAATGGCCCAAGGGGTTGTCAAAATTACTTTGGCCCGCTTTGCCTGCTGGCCCGGGGACACTGATCATGGCGTAGTGGTTGCCGAAGGCTCTAAAGTCCAGCTTGATTTTGGCCTCGCTCAACCTGTAAGGGCTAGTTGTTTTGAGGTCCGCCAGCAGCCCGGAAACATACTTTCCGGCGAGCGGCATGTCCAGGAGCCCCACCGAACCGGAGTAGCCCGAAGGGAAATCCCCCAGGCTCCAGGGTTTCTCGCTGGGCAGCACCAGTTTGGCGAGCACCGGATCCGCCGCCGCATCCACTTCAATACGGCTTTCGGTGGTAAAGCCTCCAGCAGTGAGCGTGAGCGAGTAGCCCACCCGTTTGATGGCGCTCAAGCTGAGCCCCAGCCTTGGCGGAATCTCATTCATCTGCGATATCAGGCTCTGGGGAATCTCTGCCCAGTAGCCCATATGGCCACCCACTGGCGAGCGGAGCCCGCGCTTGCCTGACAAGAACTGTTCACCCCAGTTAGGCGACGCGAACAGCACAAGCTCCTTGCTGAAGCCGGTTAACATCTGCTTGTCCTTGGTGACCAGCCAGCTGCCTCGAGGCTTTAGGCCCCTGGCGTCTTTTTTGAAGTAGCGCATGGCGGCGGGACTCGGCTTGGCAATGAGCAAGAAGCCGCCATCCGGGTAGAGCAGAGCGGCCATACCGCCCTGGGCGAAGCCCAAAGCATCGTAGCTGCCCTTGCCCAGCTCACCCTCGAGGTTCTTTCTGAGCCAGGCCTCGAGGCCCGATTCTTTCCAATCTCGAACGATACCCTTGAAATATGGGCTCTGGCTAAGGTCCGCCAGGTATAAGCCCCCCACCGCTCCGGGTGGCGCGAGGGAGATAAGACTTTGTGCCGGGGCCGTACCGGCAAGCAACATGCCAAGAATTAACGCACGAACGAGAAGTTTCACAGTCCCAGTCTACGGTCTGATTTCCAGAAGCACATGGGCGTAAATCACAGCAACGAAAGGTAACAATATAGCCGGTCATTCCGGTGACTCTTCTTGTGTGGAGACTAAACACCAGCGATCCTATGCGAGGATGCTTGCCGGCTCGGTTTTATGTCGGAGCGTTGCTTTCAGCCTCAGAATGGTGGCCTTCAGCAACCAAATGCCTGACGTCTTTCGGCAATGGACGGCCTGTCCTTTAGGCTTCCTTGGCGCGCTGCCTTTCCGCTACTACTTTCTGTGCCAAGTGGGGTGGTACCTCGGCGTAGTGGGAGAGCTCCAAGCTATAAGCTCCCGTGCCTTGGGTAATACCAGAAAGGGCGCGGCTGTACTCCAGCAGTTCAGCTAGCGGCGCCTCCGCCTGCACCACGGTGAGCGCGCCGTCTTGGTCCATGCCCAGAATGCGCCCTCTTCGTCCCTGCAAATCGGAAATAATGTCGCCCACGCGCTCCTGCGGCACGAACACTTTGAGCGAATACACCGGTTCCAACAGCACCGGGCCGGCGTTTTGCATAACGGTCTTGAGGGCGACCGACCCGGCAATTTGGAAAGCCATGTCCGATGAATCCACCTCGTGGTAGCTGCCGTTGTAGATGATGGCTTTGAACCCGATTACCGGAAAACCCGCCAACACCCCGCTTTTGGCGGCATCTTTGATGCCGGTTTCAATCGACGCTGCGTACTTGGTGGGAATCACCCCACCGGTGATGCGCCACTCAAAGGCGTACTCAGGCGCGGGCTCCAGCCTGAGCCAGACATCGCCATACTGGCCGTGGCCGCCCGACTGCTTCTTGTGCTTGCCCTGGCCCTCGGCGACCTTGCGGATGGTCTCGCGATAGGGAATTTTGGGCGGTTTCAATATTACTTTGACGCCGTAGTCGCCTAGACGCTCTTTTCCGGTTTCCAGGTGAAGGTCACCCATGCCCCACAAGAGCATCTCGCCGGTATCGGGCTGGCGCTCGAGCCTGTAACTCGGGTCTTCTTCCAACAGCTTGTGGATGGCTTCTCCCAGCTTGGCCTCGTCGCCACGGCTTTCCGCAGACACCGCCATCATCACGTTGGGGTCGGGGAGCCTGGCGAAAGGAATCTCTTCCGACTCTGGTTTGCCGTTGGCATAAACCAGCATGCCGCGGTGCAAGGCCTCGGTTTTTGGCAGCGCCAGAATATAGCCGGCTTCGGCCTCGGGAACTTCCACCAGATCCTTACCGCGGGCGGTGTAGAGGTGGTTGAGCCGAATGGCACCGCCTTCCGACTGCAACGAATCGCCCGCTTTCAGCTTGCCGCGGTAGAGCCTGGCGTATGCCACCTGGCCCATGAAGGGATCCACCTGTACCTTGAATACTTTGCCGAGGGGGGTGCCTTCACCAAACCGCTCGGTGGGGGATGGGAGGGCCTCGAGGAAAAGATCGAGCAGTAAATCCAGCCCAATCATCGCGCTGGCCGAGCCGATAGCCACCGGGTAAATGAGCCCTTTGCGCACTGCCTCGTGAAAGGCCCTGGAAAGTCCGGAGTCCTCTACCTCGGTACCTTCCAGGTACTTTTCCAAGAGCGACTCGTCGGTCTCGATGATGGCTTCCCTGGCTTCCTGGCGGTACTTTTCTACACGCGCCTTGTCGGACTCCGGCACATCGGCGGGCTTGGGCTTGCCGTTCTGGTAGCGGAAGGCGCGGTTGTGCAATATGTCAATCAGCCCAACCCACTTGCCGTTTTCGTAGAGCGGCAGATGCGCGGGGAGTATATGGCCTAAAGTTGAGCGCAAATCTTCCAGCAGGGCGTAGAAGTCACCCCCCTTTTCTAACTTGGTTACCACCACCATACGGGCAAGCCCCAGGC
>JAMCQK010000153.1:0-332 GCA_023382135.1 Deinococcus sp. | reverse complement strand
CCGGGCGCGTCCAGAAGAAAAATTTTATGCCCCTGGTAGTCCAGGGGCAGCACACCGGTACGCACCGAGACCCGGTGGGCTTTTTCCTCCGGGGTGTAGTCCGAGGTGGTGGTCCCTTCTTCCACCTTGCCAGGGCGCTCTTTGGCGCCGGTAGCCACCAACAGCGCCTCACCTAGGGTGGTTTTGCCGCTGCCGCTATGCCCGACGAGGGCTATGGTACGAACCATGACAGCCTCCCTTGACTGGATTATATGGCCAACTTATTTACGCCGCGACTTGAAGCTTATTTTCGAAGCTTCGAGAAAGCAGCCGCCCTGGAGTGCAGGGATACC
>JAMCQK010000117.1 GCA_023382135.1 Deinococcus sp. | reverse complement strand
TTGGGAGGATTCAATTGCCTGGACATTTTCAAGCTCGAAGAGAATCCTGGCGGCGGCGCGCCACACAGCTGGAAGCGCACGAAGCAGAGCGATCCCCTCTTTAGTGGTCTTATTGTCTCTTTTTCCTGGCGAGGCGCTCTTTGGGCCTCCCTTTTCGAGGGGGGTCGGGGGGATATTAATCCCGCTCAAAGCAGCCGCGCTGTCTCCGGTGCGCTCAAATTCAATGGATTCAGTCCCCGACCAAAACCGGTAGAACGAAAGTTCCCGTTCGCAGTAAACATCCGCCCCGTGTTCGCGCACATGGTGCGTATAGCGGGGTGGAAGGTAGAACTCCTCGGCGTAGCGTTGGTATAGCTCTTCTTCGAAGGCTAGAATCTCGGCGCGGAGCCGGGCCCGCTCGCGGTTGGAAAGCCCCGGCTCATCCAAAAAACACAAAAGCTCCATGCGCCGGTTTTCCGGGTCCACCGCTGTCTCGGGCTCTGAAACTTTTTCTTCCAGGTCTCCCAGCGGCGAAAGCCGGATAGCCTCTTTGCCCAACATGGCCGCTTCGGCCTCGAGGTAGTTGGGGTACTCCACCAGCACGCCTTCTTCCAGGCCCCAAAAACGCGTGGCCACTTTTTTGACCAGTTCCCGGTCATGGGAAACAAAGAGCAGCGTCCCGGGATAGTCCTGCAGTGCGCGTTCCAAGGCCTCGAGCAGCTCGAGCTCCAGGTGGTTGGTGGGCTCGTCCAAAACCAGCAAGCCCGCACGCAGGCCAGAAAGAAGCGCCAAACCCGCCCGGGCGCGTTCCCCGCCAGAAAAACTGTTCACCGGGTCGTGCCAGTGCGGCGGCCGGAAGCCCATACGCCCAAGCATGGCGGCGGCGCGGGTTTCGCCGAAGCGTGAAACAAACTGCCCCATCAGGCCCTGGCCCCTCCCGCTTGGCCCTGCAGGGCTAGCTGCTTCCAGGCCGTGGTAGTGCTGGTCCAGGTACGCCGTGCTGACGCCAGGGAAAATAGTGCGTTCTCCGGAATCGGGGGTCTCGCGCGAGAGCAACAGATTGAGCAAAGTGGTCTTGCCAGAACCGTTCGCCCCCACCAGCGCGATCCGGTCCCCCCGAAAAACCCGCAGGCTGGCGTTCTTGATAACCTCGCGGTCGCCAAAATTTTTCCTTAGCTCATGGGCCTCGAGCACGCGCTTGGGCGTACCTTCGGCGGCAATCTCCAGGCCCCAGCGCCTTTCGGGCGGCAAGGGAGCGGGTGCTTCCACCCGGGCGGCACGGCGCAGCAGCTGGGTGCGCTGGCGGGCCTTTTTCTCGCTCGCGGGGGCTATCGGCCTCAGGCTTTCGGCGGAGCCCAAGAGCCGCTCACGCTCTTTTTCCGCTTCTTTGCGGGCCTTCTCCACCGTGCGGCGGATGCGCACTTTTTCCTTCAGGTAGCGCGAATAACCCCCCGCCACCCGCTGCAAGACACCGGCCTCGAGGTGGTAGATGGTGGTGGCAATCCGGGCAATCAACGCGCGGTCATGCGAAATCACAAAGATGGCGCCCGGATACTGGGCTACCAGTTCCTCCAGCTTGAGCCGCATCCGAAGGTCCAGGTGAGTGGTGGGCTCGTCCAAAAGCAGCACCTCCGCCCCCGACAAAAAAGCCAGCGCCAGCCCAAGCCGCACTCCTTCGCCGCCGGAAAGGGTTTCGCTTTGTGCCCCCCAGAGTTCGCGCCCGAGACCAAAGTCCGCCAGGGTGCGCCCAATTCTGCCCTTCCAGAACGAGAGTTCGCGCACACGCTCCCAGGCCTCGCATACCTGGTCTCCGCTGGCTTCTCTCAGCGCTTGCTCGGCGGCGTACAGGGGCGTGGCGTGATAGGCGAGCTCGAGCACCAGTCCTGGGGAAGGCCTATAGTCCTGGGGAAGGTAAAAGGTTCTCCCGTAGCGTTCAAGCCGGCCATGGTCCAAGGTCTCGCTCAGCCCGTAAGGGCTAGTTGTTTCTAGGCCCGCCAGCACCCGGAACAAGGTGCTCTTCCCCGCCCCATTCGGCCCCAAAAGCGCCGCCCGCTCCCTCGCCACCAGGCGCACGCTGGCGGAAGCGAACAACTTGCGCTCGCCAAAGGATTTTTCTCCTTCCTTCAGCCTGAGCAGCACCGGGTTCATTTACTTGGCAAGCACAAAGTGCGCGACCTCGCGGAGCCCGCCAGTAGCGGTGTCCGATACCAGCGCGACCTCGCGCACCGTAAAAGAGGCGCGTTCTGGAAGGGGCAGCTTTCCCACCAGGTTCTGGGCCTTCTTGGGGCTTAGCCCCAGCGCCAGGGTGAGGTGGGGAATATAACTTGGGCCTTCAATCTCCTTGAGCGGTCTGGCCAGGGGCTCGAGCCCCTGGTGGAGCTTGTCAAAAGCGCTCCCGCCGTAGGCGCGCAGATAGACCACGCCCTGGGGAAAGGCCTGCCAGCCACCCAGCCGCAGCCTGAAAGGCGCGTAGCTGCGCAGAATGCCTTCCACAGCCCGCTTGAGGGATTCCTCGCTGTAGTCCCAGTCGAAGGGCTGGCGCAGGTTCAAGTGCGGCGGGCCAAAGCCCCGCACCCGGTGCTTGGCTTTGAGTTTGAGCAGGAAGGCCTCGAGGTCCGCCGGAGGCCAGACTAAAATGCCGTACACGGGCAAAGTATACGGTTTGAAGGGCTGGTACTGAGTTGTAGGGAATGGTGCCGATACCCACCAAGCCTGGAGACCTCTTGTGAAATGCTCTGGTATAGCACTTGTGCAAAGGCTATCAAGCGGGTGTACTTAAGGACAGAAAATGCCGGAAAACTTTCCTCAAAACCTGAAGAATGCTCTAGCGCGCTGGCCCAGCGGGGTCGCCGTGGTAGCAGTACGCCGAGAGGGTGAAATACGCGGGATGACCGTCTCCTCGTTTACCTCCGTCTCACTGGAGCCCGCTTTGGTGCTGGTCTCGGTGGACAAGAAAGCCAATCTTCTTCCCTGGATAAAGCAAGAACGCCGCTTTACCCTCAACCTGCTGGCCGAAGGTCAGGAGGAGGTCTCGGCGCACTTCGCCGGGAAGTCTGAGGTGAATGGCCCTTTCTTTCCCGCCACCGGTGATCCACTGCTGAAAGGTGCGCACGCCAGCCTGGTATGTACGCTGTGGAAGCTGTACCCAGGGGGCGACCATCGGATCGTGGTGGGAGAAGTCCAGGGGTTGTACATTGGCAAGCCAGGCAAACCTCTGGTCTACTGGAACCGGGGGTACCGGCGGATTTGCTGAATGGTTGGAGGTACGATTCCCCGTGGGGTAGCGCATGAGGTTCAAGATAGGCGACCATGCCAGCATCAGCAAAACCATCACCGAGGCGGATATCGCACTTTTTGTGGCCGTGTCCGGCGACACCAACCCCTTGCACACCAACGCGGAATACGCCAAAAGAAGCCGTTTTGGCGAGCGCATCGCCCACGGCAGCCTTACCGCCAGCTTGATTTCAAACGTAATTGGCACCAAGCTGCCGGGGGTGGGCGCCGTATACTTGTCTCAGACACTCAAGTTCATCAAGCCGGTCAAAATTGGCGACACCATCACGGCAACCGCGACGCTCACCCAGCTACGGGAAGACAGGCCCATTCTGACGCTCAGAACCATCTGCACCAACCAGAAGGGTGAGACCGTGCTGGAAGGGGAAGCGCACGTCTTGTACGACAAAAGCGTTTCCGAGGTCTGAAGGGTCCAAAGTGGCAAGACTGAGAGAAAGCGGTCATACTTAATTCCGTGGCGCTACAGGGAAAAACAGCCCTGATTACCGGAGCCGGAAGCGGTATTGGCGAGGCCATTGCCAAAGCTTTCGCCCGTGAGGGAGCCAGGGTACTTATCCATGACGTTCGAGACGAAGCCGCCCTGCTAGCGGGCGAACTTGGCGGCGCGTTCCTGAAAGCCGATCTTTCACAGCCGGAGCAGGTGCGCACGCTTGCTTATGAAGCGCTTTCACACGGGGCGGTTGACATTCTGGTCAACAACGCCGGACTGCAGCGCATTAACCCGGTGGATGAGTACGACGAAGAAACCTGGCGGATGATGATCCAGGTGATGCTCACCGCGCCGTTTCAGTTAATCAAACATCTGCTCCCCGGCATGAAAAAGAAAGGCTGGGGAAGAATTATCAACATGGCCAGCGTTCATGGCCTGGTGGCAAGTCCCTTCAAGTCCGCCTACATCAGCGCCAAACACGGCCTGGTTGGCTTGACCAAAACAGTGGCTTTGGAGGCGGGAGAGTTCGGCGTTACGGTAAACGCCATCTGCCCCGCGTATGTGCGCACGCCCCTGGTTGAGAGCCAGGTTGCCGACCAAGCGCGGACCACGGGGCTCAGCGAACGCGAGGTGGAGGAAAAAGTTTTTCTGGGCAGCGCAGCCATCAAGCATTTGATTGAGCCAAGCGAGGTTGCAGAACTGGCATTGTTCTTGGCCTCCGGCAAGGGGGCCAGCATTACCGGAACTGCTCTACCCATTGACGTGGGTTGGACCGCAAGGTAATAGATTGTTTGGCATGCTCAAGGGGTTACCGCTACTGACAGAACAAGTTTGTGCTCAGTTAGCCAGCGAGTGAGGGTCTCGAGGCCTCTCTTGTACATCTCTCCACGCGCTTCCTTCTTACTCAGCTTTTTCAATCTCTTAACCGGCGGCACCAGCGCCCAGTTGGCATTCATGGGCTGAAAGTTACTGGGGTTGGCGCTGGCCAGATAGCGAGCCAGGCCGCCAAGCATGGTTTCTTCCGGGGGCAAAAGAGGTTCTTGGCCCAAGGCTTTTAGTGCCGCGTTGGTACCGGCAAGCCAGCCGGTGGCGGCGGAATCCAGGTAGCCTTCCACCCCGGAGAGAACACCGGCAACAAACAAATCTGGGTGCTCGCGGAATTCAAGGGTCGGATGAATCAGGCGTGGGGCGTTCAGATAGGTGTTGCGGTGCATTACGCCGTAGCGGACAATCTCGGCGTTTTCCAGGCCGGGTATCTTCTGCACCACCGTTTTTTGATCCGGCCACTTGAGCCCGGTCTGGAAGCCGACCAGGCTCCACATGCGCTCTTCCCTGTCTTCGGCGCGCAGCTGAACCACGGCATAGGGTTCTTTGCCGGTGCGCGGGTCGGGCAGGCCTACCGGCTTCAGGGGGCCAAAGCGGGGGGTGTCAAAGCCGCGCCGGGCAATTTCTTCAATGGGCATGCAACCTTCAAAGAATTCGAGTTTTTCCCAGTCGTGGGGGGTGTGTGCTCTCGCTTCACTAAGCGCTTGATAGAAGACCCGGTATTCTTCCTCGCTGAAAGGACAGTTGAGGTAGTCGGCCTGCTGCGCATAGCGGCCCGCACGGAAAACCTTGTGGTAATTTATGCTTTCAGCCAGCACCACCGGGGCGGCGGCATCGTAAAAGGAAAGAAAGCGGCCGCCCAGTCTGGACTGAAGATGTGCGGCCAAGGCGTCCGAAGTAAGCGGTCCGGTAGCCAAGATTACCGGGCCGTCTGAGGGAAGCTCACTGACCTCTTCCTGCACAATCTCGATGCTCGGGTTAGAGCGCAGAGCCTGGGTGATAAACCCGGAAAAGCGCTCGCGGTCCACCGCCAAAGCTCCGCCGGCGGGCACGCGGCTGGCATCAGCGGCCCGCATTACCAGGGAACCCGCCAAACGCATCTCGGCCTGCAAAAGCCCCTTGGCGTTGGCCTGGCCTTCCCCGCCTAGCGAATTGGAACACACCAGCTCGGCAAACTGCCCGGTACGGTGCGCGGGGGTCATCCGCTTGGGCCGCATCTCGTAAAGGCGCACGCGGGCACCCAGCTTTGCGGCGGCCACGGCGGCCTCGCTGCCCGCAAGCCCCGCTCCAATCACGTGCACCCGGTCCATGGCTGGAAGTCTACACCTCCCGAAAGGCAGTTGAACCGGGCAGTCCACAGCTGGGGCGTCAATCCAATATCCATCAGCGCGATTAAATTCACCCACCTCGCGCATTATCACCACAAGTACCTGGAGGAATCATTGGGATTGTTCTTGCCAGCTACCTTGCACCCCCCTCTTCCATTCCCTAACCATGCCATAGAATGCACATTATGGACCGCCGTATCCGCGTGCTGATTGCCAAACCAGGGCTGGACGGCCACGACCGTGGAGCCAAAGTAGTCGCCAGGGCGTTGCGCGACGCCGGCATGGAGGTTATCTACACCGGCCTGCGGCAGACGCCGGAGATGATTGTCACCTCCGCCTTGCAGGAAGACGTGGACGCTATTGGGCTCTCGGTTCTTTCCGGGGCTCACATGCACTATTTCCGTGAAGTCACCCGCCTGCTCCAGGAGCGGAACGCTAGCGATGTGCTGCTGTTTGGCGGGGGCATTATTCCCGATGAGGACCTTCCCAAGCTCAAGGAGCTAGGCGTGGACGGAGTGTTCGGCCCAGGGACCAGCACCCAGGACGTAGTGAACTTTCTACAGCAGGCCGCGCCCGAGCGCTGGAGCACCCAGGGCTAAGGGGGTTTATGGTTAGAAGCCGCAAGGTAAGCAAAAACTCCCAGAAAACCAGGTTGAAGCCGCGTCGTTCTTCAGCGGGGTCCGAGGGATTAAAGTCATCTTCCGCTTCCGCTTTGGAAAAGCGGGCCATAACCATGTACCAGTCGGGCGCGGCGACCACGGCAATTGCCAAGGCCACCGGCCTCAGCATCCGCAGGGTGCTTTACTTGGTTAATCGGTCGGGGAAAGATACGGGCGCGGGGCGTTTAAAGCCGGCTGTTGCCGAACTATCACAGCGGGTAGCGGGCGGACCCTCATCACCGGGCGGCCAAGGCCACAGCACTGCATGGGTGCGCGTGCCCCAGCCGGATGAAGTGCCCGAAGAGGCGCAGGCGCTCTTCGCCAAGTTTCTGGAAAAAACCGGGCTGGTACCCAATGTAGCCAAGAATTTTGCGCTCCTGCCCGAACACTTTTTGCGCTGGTTCCGCTACTACGACTTCCTGATGCGTTCCGAGGGGCAGCTAAGCCGCAAGGAGCGCGAGATGATTGCGCTGGTGGTCTCGGCGGAGAACCGTTGTGAATACTGCCTGGCCAGCCACTCCGCTTATCTGCGCGAGCTTACTGGCGACGCCATCCTGCCGGACGTTCTGGTGGCCAATTTCCGGCGCGCGGAGCTGAGCTCAAGAGAGCGGGTATTGCTGGAGTTTGCCTGGCGCATGACCAAGGACTCAGCCAGCATGAGCGAGGCGGATCTTTCCGCGCTGCGCGCGGTGGGTCTGAGCGACGAAGCCATCTTCGAGGCGGCGCAGGTTGCGGCCATATTCAACTTCACCAACCGGCTGGCCAACGCGCTTGGCTGGAAGCCCAACGTTGAATATTACAGTGCGCACCGCTGATATAAGCGAGGCATTGGTCTGACAGCCGCGCAAGTGGGGGCATAGGCCCGCTTGCTGCCAAAAACGACACCGACCTGTAATCCAGCCAAAGCTCACCAGCAATACACTGCCATCCGAAGTTTAGTCATTGCATCCATTAGCATTAAATCTATGGACTGGACATCTGTGTCTTCTGTAGCAACGGCCGTAGCGACTGTAGCCTTAGTGGTAGTCACTTACCGGTACGTCAAACTCACTTCAA
>JAMCQK010000186.1 GCA_023382135.1 Deinococcus sp. | reverse complement strand
GAGGGGGGTCGGCACCAGGGGGTTTGGGATCCCCATGGCCACCGATATTGCATTCTCGCTGGGGGTTCTCAGTTTGCTGGGGAAAAGGGTCCCATTCGGGATGAAGGTTTTTCTGGTTTCCCTGGCGATTGTGGATGACCTCGGCGCCGTGCTGATTATCGCGTTGTTCTATAGCACCAATTTGAACCTGGGTGCTTTGGCGCTGGCCGCCTCTGCTTGGGGCATTGCGCTGCTGGTAGGGCGGCTACGGGTAGTACAACTGTGGCCCTATCTGGCTCTAGGTGCTGCGACCTGGTATTTCACCTTGGAATCTGGCATCCACCCCACAGTTGCCGGAGTGGCCCTGGCATTTGCTATCCCGCTGCTTCCCCCGGTGCGGCCAGAGACCAGGCTTTCAACAGCTCGGCTGGAGCCTGCCCAGGGTTCTGAGCAAGCGCCGGAGGCTGAAGGTGTGGCGAGACCAGATAGCCCTCTGGAACGGCTGGAACATCTGCTCAACCCCTGGGTTGCTTTTGGCATTCTACCCCTGTTTGCCTTCTTCAATGCGGGGGTAAGCCTCGAGGCCTTCCAGCTTGGAGCCATAACTTATGGCGCTTTTTGGGGCCTGCTGGCGGGAAAACCTCTGGGCATCTGGTTGGCTACCTGGGTCGCCGTAAGAACCGGTTTAGCCAATCTACCGTCAGGGGTGGGGTGGGGTCATGTTCTAGGAGCTTCATTGTTGGGCGGCATTGGCTTCACCATGTCTCTGTTCGTGGCCACCCTTGCTTTTGGTGAAGGCCCGCTCTTGAACCAGGCCAAGGTAGGCGTGCTGTCTGCCTCGGTAGTCTCAGCCCTGGCCGGGCTGGCAGTTACCTTTCAGGTCACAAAAATTCGCGGCTAAGTATCTCCGTGAGTTTGACCCTTCGGTCAAACTCACTGGGGCCAGAGGGAGCAAGGAACACGGCGCGGCTTTTCAAGCCTTTCGACAAACTTAGACTGGAGATACTCAGTCTCCGGAAAGTTGTATCCCTTCCGGCCAGTGGCCACCGACCGCTTCCCAGGCTTTTACCATATCGCTGGGCACCGGAGCGCAAAATTCCAGTATTTTCCCGGTGCGCGGATGCGGAAACCTGAGCTCATAGGCGTGAAGCGCCTGGCGCCCGATGGCGGGGCTCGGCTTGCCATACACTTTGTCGCCCACAATGGGCGCGCGGAGGTGTTTGAGGTGAACGCGGATCTGGTGCGTCCGCCCGGTGTGGGGTCTGGCGTCAATCAGCGCGTAGTTCGGCGACTTAGCCAGAATGCCCAGCTCGGTCTCCGCATAGCGCCCGGCTACTCCTTGCACGTGCATTTTTGTTTTGTCCACCGGGTGGCGGCCAATGGGCGCGGACAAAACTCCCTCGGCTGGGAACCCTTCGGTAATAGCCAGGTAGCGTTTGAACACCCGGCGGTCCTTGAACGCGCCGGCCAGACGGCGGTGGGCGGCCTCGTGACGGGCAACAACCATTACGCCCGAGGTATCCTTGTCCAGGCGGTGGACAATTCCAGGCCGAACCAGCTCGGGGAGCGCTTCGGTGTGGGCCTCGAGGCCGTACCTTCCCAGAACCGCGTTCACCAAGGTCCCCGTGGTCACCCCCCGCGCCGGATGGGTGATCATGCCCGGAGGTTTGTTTACCACCAGCAGGTCTTGATCTTCAAAAAGAACCTCCAGCGGAATGGCTTCCGGCGCTACCGTTGACGGACTCTCGGGCGGCGGCTCCAGTTCCACCGTTTCACCTTTGAGTTTGAACGAAGCTTTGGTGATTACCTTTCCATCGACGCGCACCGCGCCCTGCTCGATCCAGGCCTGGGCCCTAGACCTCGAGGTCTTGGCCTCCTCCGCCACGGCCTGGTCAAGGCGGACTCCTTCAGCACTGAAGCGCAACATCCCACCCATTATGCTTTTGAAATGACCCCGCCACAAAAAGAGCGCATTGGCCGCCTGGCCGAGCGGGTGCGCCAGCAGTTCCTGCAAGATCACAGCGGGCACGACTGGTGGCACGTCTGGCGGGTGTGGCAGCTGGCAAGAAAAATTGCCGGCGCGGAAGGCGCCAACCTGTATGTGGTGGAGCTGGCCGCCTTGTGCCACGACCTGGAAGACTGGAAGCTTCACGCCTCGCCACGGATTGCCGAGTGGCTTGCGGGCCTCGAGGCTGAGCCCGAGGTGATCGAACAAGTTGTGGACATCTGCCAGCGCATCAGCTTCAAGGGCGCCGGCGTGCCCGATGATATGCAAAGCCTTGAAGGCAGGGTGGTGCAGGACGCGGACCGCCTGGACGCGATTGGCGCTATCGGCATCGCCCGAACCTTCGCCTTTGGCGGTGCCAGAGAGAGGCTGCTCTACGACCCCAGTGACCCGCCGAAGCTGCATGACAGTTTTGAGACCTACAAAAGCAAGTCCGGCAGCTCGCTGAACCACTTTTACGAAAAGCTGTTGCTATTGAAAGACCGGATGCATACCCAGACCGCCAGGAAGATTGCCTTGGAGAGGCATAGGTACATGCAAGAGTTTGTGGCGCGGTTCATGGACGAGTGGAATGGCGTGCGCTAAAAAAAGCACGCACATTCCGAGCGCACCACTAAGCGAGTTCAATCTACCCCCAAAGAATTCCCCCTACGGCGCGATTTTTGGCTTCGCACCCACCTTCGGTGGCTATGCCTGCCGAAAAAGCTTGGGGCTTTTGCCAATAGCGTGGGAAGAGTCTATGGTCTTGAGGGCAGGCTGCCAGAATTGCCGCTGGATGACCTCCGCGCCTGCTTGTTCTTTACGGCCCGCCGGGCTTATCTCCTGGCCATGAGCCCAAGGGAAACCATCAGGAGTACAACCATGTCCTTCTTGAGGCGGTGCGCTCCAAGATCCGCTCCCCTTCAAACTGAATTGCCCATTATCATTGGAAAGTGGAAATCGATTTCAACGTGCGGCCCAAGACACTGGCTGACTACGTCGGGCAGGCCAGGCTCAAGCAAAAGCTCAAGGTCTACCTCGAGGCCGCCAGGGCCCGCCAGGAGCCTTTGGACCATCTGTTGCTCTTTGGGCCTCCGGGACTGGGAAAGACCACCCTGGCCCACGTGGTCGCCAACGAGCTGGGGGTGAACATCCGCGTCACCAGCGGCCCGGCTATCGAAAAACCAGGTGACCTGGCCGCGATATTAACCAACTCACTCGAAGAAGGGGACATTCTTTTCATCGATGAAATTCACCGGCTCTCCACCGCCGCGGAGGAGCACCTCTACCCGGCGCTGGAAGACTTCAAGATTGACATCGTGATCGGCCAAGGGCCGGCGGCACGCACCTTGCGCCTGGAGCTTCCCCGCTTCACACTGATTGGGGCAACCACAAGACCGGGGCTGATCTCTGGGCCGCTCAGGAGCCGGTTCGGGATTATTGAACACCTGGAGTTCTACAGCCAGGAAGAGCTTGCCGAAGGCGTTTTACGCGATGCCCGCTTGCTGGAAGAGGAGCTTTCTCCCGAGGCGGCCATGGAGATTGGCAGAAGAAGCCGCGGCACCATGCGCATCGCCAAAAGGCTCTTCCGCCGGGTGAGAGACTACGCCGAAGTAGCAGGCGAGAAAAAGATTAGCGCGCTGCGCGCAAAAGAAGCGCTGGATTCCCAAGGCCTGGACGCGCTGGGCCTGGACGCGCGCGACCGCAGCCTGCTCAAGACCTTGATCGAGCGCTTTGCCGGGGGGCCTGTGGGCCTCGAGACCTTGGCCACCGCGCTGGCGGAAGATTCGGAGACCTTGGAAGAGGTTCACGAACCTTTTTTGATACAGCTTGGGCTGATTAAGCGCACCTCCAGAGGCCGCGTGGCTACCGAGCTGGCCTACCGCCACCTGGGGTACCCCTTCCCCGAAACCCGGTTGTTCGAATAGTTCAGGTAGTTGCGTCTGGTTAATGTAGGGTTAATCTTGGCGAGCAGCCAGACTATGATTCGCGCCCGGCTAGGGGAAATTGAACTGGGAGACCTTCTGCAAGCGCTGGAAGGTGCCAAGGCCAGTTGTGTGGTCCGGGTTGCCTCGCAAAAACTGCGGGGCCGCATCCATCTGCAGGACGGGCGCATCGTGCGCGCCGCCACCGTGCCGGGCTCGCTGTTTGGCGAATACCTGGTGCGCCTGATGTACCTATCAGTGGAGCAGGTGCAGATGCTGGTGTCGCGACAGGAGAAAACCGGAATCAAACAGGCGCTCGGCCTGATGGCGCTAAACGAGCAGCTCATCACCAAGGAGGAACTTAGGAAGGCACTCTCGGTGCAAGTAATGGACGCACTGGCCCTGTTGGTGGGCCAACAGGACGGCGAGCTTTTGGCCGAACGGCTGGCAAGCAACACCACCGAAACCCCCGAAATGGTCGAGACCAGCGCGATGCTTATTGAGGCCTCCAGCAAGCTCGACGAATGGCGGCGAGGCAAGGTTGAGCCGGACACGGTATTGGTGGTGAGTGGCAACCCTACCCTTCACTCGCTTACCCCGGAGGACTGGAGTGTGCTGGAACTGGTGGACGGAGCAAAGCGAGCCCGCTCAATCGCATTGGAATCCGACTTGCCGGAAGAGCAGGTGTATTACTTGCTGCACGACCTCAAGAACAAGGGGCTCCTGCAAGAGTCTGGTGTAAAGCCCAAGGATCCCTTGTTGCTGGTGTGGGCGGAATCCGCGCTGGTGCGCCGTCTTTTGCTTTTGGTGTTGGAACGTGCACGCTACCAGACCCTGCTGTGTGAAGACCTCGAGCAAGCCAGCCGGGCACTGGAAAAATACAAACCCCAGGGCATCGTCTTTCAGGGTAAAGACGTGTTGTCCTCGGCAAAGCAGTTGAGAACCCTGCCTAATGGAAAGTTCCCCCCGCTGTGGGTTCTGGCCAAGGAACCGCCACATAAATCACTGGTGCGCGACCTTCGCATGGGGTATATCCCCCTGCCTTTTCGCGAAAACCAGTTGCTCGAAGCCCTCTCTTCCATCAAGAGAACCGCGTGAGGCATTCGCGCTGCCGCCCGGCGGACCTTGCGATACACCGCCAAACCAGACGTATCTCACCTGCCCTAAAACAAGTTTCAAGCAGCAAGCGGCAAATCTAAGCGAGCGCCAATCATATGGCTCGAACAAGCCATATGAGCAACAGCGGGTTCGAGCCTGGGCTAAGTATCGTCATGGTGAGTTTGACCAAAGCGTCGAACCCACTAGGGCCAGAGGGAGCAAGGAACACAGTGTGGCTTTTCAAGCCTTTCGACAAACTTAGACTGGAGATACTTAGCGGCCCTTAGATGGCCCCCTCAAACCGGAGAAGCCATTCCTTGATACCTTCGGCACCGCCAAAACCTCCAATGCGTCCGTCGGCATGAATTACCCGCTGGGCGGGCACCACCGGGAAAAAGGGGCAGGCCCGCATCCCGGCGCCCACCGCGCGTGCGGAAAGCAACAGTTCGCGCGCCAAGTCTCCATAGCTCCTGGTCTTGCCGTAGGGTATACGCCTTACCCGTTCGTAAAGCGCCACGCGCTTGGCAGGCATTCCGCTGTAATCGAGTTTGATCTTACGAAAGCTTTCGTGTTCGCCATCAAAGTACGCCTTGATCCTATTGGCGAGTTCATCGAGAAGCGGGCTGGGGTTCTCGCGGTACCCTTGCGCCAGCACCAGCAGTTGGATTTGTATGATCCCTTTGACACCCGCTTCGGCATAGAGCGGGCCAATGGGAGTGGAAATGAGCCGCGCAAACATGGCTGCCAGTCTGGAATCCTGCCGCGGTCTAGCGGGAAAGCGCGCCTTCCAGCATCAGGTTTAGGAACTTGAGCATTTCTTCCTCCAGGTTTCGCCCCGGGGTGTAACTGGCCCAACGCAAAGCGGAAAGCAGGTAAAAGTCCGCGATGGAGCGGGCGATACGCTCGAGCGAAAGGTCCTGGCGGAGCCTGCCCTCCTTGCGCAAGGGCAGCAGCACTTCGGCGACCAGGTCACCCAAGGGAAGGGCCTCGAAGGCGGCGCGGGCCCGGGCGGGATCCGGATTCAGAAGCTCGTAAAACAAGGGTGAGAGCAGTGCGGCCTCGCGCTCGCTGACCTCCGCCAGGCGCTTCCATAAACCGCGGAGCACCACCAAGGGAGCTTCCCCCGCGTCGATCTCTTGCTTGGCGCTTTCACGCAACTCCGCCAAGAGGCTGGCGCCAAAGTCCAGCAGCACCGCTTCCTTGTAAGGGAAGTAGTTGAAAAAAGTACCGCGGGAAACGTGGGCGCGTTTGGCGATCTCACCGGTGGAGGCCTGATGGAAGCCTTGCTCACGGAACAGGTCCAATGCTGCCTGGTAGATGCGGTCACGGCGGCGCTGCTTCTGGCGCTCACGGCGGCTAAGCGTCATGCGATAATTGTACTGGTACAGAGTTTAGGGAATTTTGCTCTTCAAAGTGCTGGCAATCTGCTCCAGGGCCTGCTGAAGGACCGGCCTCGAGGCCGCAAAGTTAAGCCGCAAGAAGCCTTCTGACCCCGGCCCAAATGGAGGGCCGTCATTCAGACCCACCCTGGCTTCTTGCAGCAGAATCTTGTGAATATCCCTGGCAAAGGGAAACGCGCGGAAATCGAGCCAGGCCAGGTAAGTTGCTTGGGGAGGAAAATAGTTCACCTGGGGAAGCTCCCGCTTTAGAAAACTCGCCAGATAGTCGCGGTTTGCGCGCAGATAGGCGAGCACCGCCTGCCGCCAGGGACCGCCCCGCTCCAGCCCCGCCAGCCACATCGCCATGGACATGGCGTTGGGGTGAGCCATCACGCCTGCGGTGGCCTTCTTCATGCGCTCGAGCAGTGCCGGATTCTGGCTGATGGCGGCGCCAATCCCCAGACCCGCCGTGTTAAAGGTTTTGCAGGGCCCTGTCAACGTTACCGTACGACCCGAAATCTCGGGACTGATGGAGGCAAAGGGAATGTGTGTTCCCTCCAGCACCAAGTCGGCGTGGAGTTCGTCCGAGACCACGTAGAGCCGGTGTTTGAGGGCAAACTCCGCCAGGCGTTCGAGCTCGGGCCTGGTCCAGACTCGTCCCGTGGGGTTATGTGGATTGCAGAGCAGCAGAATTCTTGCCGCGGGCGTGACCAGGGACTCCAGTTGGTCAAAGTCAATCTGGTAGCCGGCGGAGGTTTGTATAAGCGGGTTGTGCCTGGCCACGCGCCCGTGGTCGCCAACAGCCGTAAGAAAAGGCGGGTAGATGGGGACCTGGGTAAGAACCTCGTCGCCAGCGGAAGCCAGACCTAAGCAGGCGGCGTACAGGCCCGGGACCACACCACTAATGAGCCAGAGATGGGAGGCCTCGAGGCCTCCCCAGCCGTGTTCCTTCTGCCTTTGGATAATCGCCTCCAAAAGCTTTGGGTCCCCGTTTCTTGGCGGATAGCCTAGCCAGTGGTCCAGCCGCTCCCTCAAGGCGTCTAAAATTTCCGGTGCCACCGGAAAGTCCATGTCCGCCACCCATAAGGGAAGCACCTCGGCACCGTAAAGCTGCCACTTGATGGAGTAAGAACTCCGTAAACGCACCGGGTCAAGGGGTTCGAAGACGTAGCCGCCTCGCTTCTGGGTCATGGAGAAAATATACCCCGCATT
>JAMCQK010000161.1 GCA_023382135.1 Deinococcus sp. | reverse complement strand
CCTGCGCTATGCAGGTGAGGGCCGCATGTACCTGCCGGTGGAGCAGTTGCCCTTGCTCAAACGTCACCCCGGCACTACCGACGACCCGCCCGAGCTTTCATTGCTTGGTAAGGGGGCCTGGAAGAAGGCCAAGGAGAAGGCCCAGAAGGACGCAGAGGAGCTGGCCCAAAGGCTGTTGGTGCTGCACGCCAGACGCGAGGCCACCGCGGGACGGGCATTCCCACCCATGCCAGACTGGGACGCGCTCATCGAAAGCAACTTTCCATTCGCACTGACCTCCGACCAAGAAAAAGCCCTGGAAGATACGCTCAGAGACCTCGAGGCCCCCCACCCCATGGAACGGCTGATCTCGGGGGATGTGGGCTTTGGCAAGACCGAAGTGGCTATCCGCGCCGCCCACCGCGTGGTGGGAAACGGCGCCCAAGTGGCGCTGCTGGTTCCCACCACGCTTCTGGCGGAGCAGCACATCAGGACCTTCCAGGAACGCTTGGCGGGGCTGCCGGTACGGGTGGCGGGGCTTTCGCGCTTTACCTCGGATGCCGAGACCAAAGAAATCCTAAAAGGCCTCGAGTCCGGAACGGTGGACATCGTGATCGGCACCCACCGGCTTTTATCCCCCGATGTGAGGTTCAGAGACCTGGGTCTTTTGATCATCGATGAAGAACACCGCTTTGGTGTCGGGCAAAAAGAGCGTATCCGCGAGCTCAAAGAGGCAGTGGACACGCTTTTCCTTTCGGCCACCCCCATCCCGCGGACCCTGTACAGCGCGCTGGTTGGCTTGCGGGACCTTTCCAGCATCCAGACCCCGCCGCCGGGCCGCAAATCTATCCAGACGGTGCTTTCGCCCTATGATCCCGCTCTCGTTCGCGAGGCCATCCTCACCGAACTGGAACGCGGGGGCAAGGTGTTCTACGTTCACGACCGGGTGGCCACCATCTTAGCCAGAAGGAAGTACCTCGAGGCGCTTGCTCCCGAAGCCCGTATTGGCGTGGTCCACGGCCAGATGTACGAAGGCGATATAGAAGAGAGCATGCGGGCTTTTTCCGAGGGCGCTTTTGATCTCCTGCTGGCGACCACCATTATCGAGAGCGGACTGGATATTCCCGAGGCCAACACCATCATCATCGAACGGGCCGACCGCTTAGGTCTTGCTGCTTTGTACCAGCTTCGCGGCAGGGTGGGCAGAAGGGAAGAGGAAGCTTTTGCCTACTTGTTCCATCCACCCAGGCTGACCGAAGGGGCCGAGCGCAGGCTGGCGGCGATTGCCGACTTGTCCGACCTGGGTTCGGGCCACTTGCTGGCCGAAAAAGACATGGAGATCCGCGGGGTGGGTAACCTGCTAGGCCCCGAGCAGCACGGGCATATTCGCGCGGTAAGCCTCGAGGTCTACACTGACCTGCTTACCGAAGCCATCCGAAAACTCAAAGGCGAGGAAATTGCCGTAGAACGCCACATGACCCTGGACCTGGCGGTATCCGCCCGGCTCACCCCCGAGTACATCCCGGGGAGCGACGCCAGAAGCCGGTACTACGGAAGGCTGGTGGAAGCGCGCAGCCTGGCGCAGCTTTCGCGCATCGTGCGGGAGATTACCGACCGCTACGGCCCGGCCCCCGCCGAGGCGCAAAACTTCTTCGCGCTCTCCAAGCTGCGGCTGCTGTCCGAGTCCAAGGGTGTGGTCTCCATCACCGAGGACCTTACGCACATCCAGCTGGTCTTTGACCACTGGCCGCTCGACTACGATGCTCGCGGCGTCAGGAGCCTGTCTTTCCGGGTGGAGCCAGCCCAGCACCCGCCGGGGTTCCGCCTCGAGAAGCGCGGCCTCAAGCCAGACGACTACCCGCAAGCTGTTTCCGAGCTACTGTTCTTGATTGGGTAAAGCGCTCCAGAGCCTGAGGATAACCGGGTGTAGCAACGACATACCTCTCTCTGTTGGTCTGAGTTTGCTCCCTTCAATTGTCAATAAGCCCTGGGAGGCCAGCTCTTCCGCTGTTTGGCGCAACGAATGCCATACCGAAAGCGAGACACGGCTCTCCAGTTCAGCAACGTTCAGCCCTTTCTGTGTTCTGAGCCCCATCATCAGAGCTTCTTTGAGATGTTCAAGGATAGAAATCTGCTCGAGGCCTGCCAGCTCGCCTTGAAGCCAGCGGGGAAGCGGCGGGTTGGTTGTCCGCACGCTAAAGACCCTCCCGCCCTCGGCACCCCCTAGGGAAGGGGGTAAGTGTCCAACCGCACCCGGCCCCAGCGCCCCCCAGAAGCCTGTCTGCCAGTAGATCTGGTTGTGCCGGCACTCCTCACCCGGCAGGGCGAAGTTAGAGACCTCGTACCTCACGAAGCCAGCCGTGGCCAAAGTGTCTTCCGCCTGCTCCAAGGCCCCGGCTTCACGCTCAGGGTCAAGCTTGATACCGCTCAGAGCGAAGGGTGTCCCCGGCTCTAGCTGCAAGGTGTAGGCGGAAACATGCCCGGCGCCTATCTCGACAGCTTGGCGCAGGTCCGCGGCAACGTCCTGTTCCGGCAGACCCAGGATCAGGTCCAGCGAGGTGCGAAACCCGGCCTCGAGGGCCTCCTCCGCGGCCCGCAAGGCTCCCTTGCGCCCATGGGCGCGGCCTAAAGTTTTCAGCACCGGGTCTTGAAAGCTCTGGACTCCCAGCGAAAGCCTGGTAACACCCAAATCTCGCAGAAGCGAAAGCCTTTCCCGGTTCAAGGTTCCAGGGTTTGCTTCCATGGTTACCTCGGTGGATCCGGCTAGCTTCCACGGCAACGATTCAAAAAGCAGCTCGAGCTCGCGCTCTCGCAAAAAACTGGGCGTTCCGCCGCCGAAATAAACCGTTTCAGGCCCGCTGGGGAACCGGTGGTGTAAAAGCTGCGCCTCCCCGGCTAAGCGGGCTAGGTAGGAGTTCACAATTTCACCGCTCCGTCTTACCACGTGGAAGTCGCAGTAAGGACAGATGGTCGGGCAGAAAGGGACATGGATATAAAGGCCCTGCACAGGCCTACTTTAGCGCTCGGGTAAAGCGGCTTCTGGCGTACTTGTGCAAACGAAGCACGGCCTTGGGGCTAAAAACGGGCGGCGAACATCTCCAGCGCCCGCTTAATGGCCACAATCCCTTGTTCGAAATCGGCAACGCGGATGTGCTCGTTGGGGCTGTGCACCTTGCTTCCTGGGTATCCCACGCCAAAACCCACCACCGGAGCCTTTAGAACATCGGTGAATGGATGCATGGGGCCGGAGCCCGCCATGTTGATGTAGAGCACCGGGTCTTTCTGGTAGACCTCCCGCAAGGCCTCGAGGGCGGTTTTGACCCATGGGTGAGACAAATCCGAGCGCGACGGCTGCTCGCCCGCCTCCAAGTAAGAGAGCTCGATATCCTCGAACCCCTCCCGCTGCAAGTGCTCTTGCAGCAGACGGAACACTTCTGCCGGTTCTTGATCGGGCACCAACCGGAAGTCCAGCTTGGCGTATGCCTCGGCGGGCAGAACGGTTTTTGAGCCCGGCCCGCCGTAACCCGAGTGAAAGCCGTTGACGTTTACGCAAGGCTCGGCCAAAAGCTTGTGGTAAAAACTCTCTCCCTGCACGCCTCCCATGTACCCTTTCACGCCAAAAATCTTCGCGAGTTCGGCGGACTCGTCGGGCAGGGTTTTCAGGGCGTCCGCCTCAACCTTGCTCAAGGCGCGAACCTGGTCGTAAAAACCCTTGATCAAAACCTTGCCCTGGTTATCGCGCAAAGAAGCAATGGCCAGGCTTAAGCGGTAGATGGGGTTCTGCACTACCGCTCCGTAACTTGAATGCAGGTCGTAGCCAGCAGTCTTGGTCCGCAGTTCCACCGCCAGGATTCCTTTGAGCCCGCAGTAGGCCTGCGGCCTTCCTTTGGCATCGGTGCCGCCCGCCTCCCACAAAACCGCATCCGATTTCAGAAGTTCCCGGTGGCTTTCCACGTAGCCGGGCAGGTTGGGGCTTCCCGTTTCTTCTTCGCCTTCCACTACAAACTTCACCCGGAAGGGAAGTTGCCCGTGTTCCTGCTTAACCCACAGTAGCGCCGCCAGCCTGGCAACCAACTCACCTTTGTCGTCGTGGGTGCCCCGGCCGTACAGGTTTCCGTCTTTTTCCAGCAGGGTAAACGGGTCGCTGGCCCAGTCTTCCAGGGGGTCCGCTGGCTGGACGTCGTAGTGGTTGTAAAAGAGGATGGTGGGGCCGGTTCCGCCGCCTTCGGCGAAGACTACCGGCGCGCCGTTGGTGGGGTGGAGGCTGGCCTCGAGGCCCAGCTCGCGCAGCATCTCCGCCACGGCCTGGGCGGCCTGCTCCAACCCCCTCCCCTCGGCGGAAACCGAAGGGATCGATACCAAATCTAAAAGCTTTTTGCGGGCATATGTCACCACTGATTCGGGAAGAGGGGCCATAATGATTGAGATTACTATGGTCGAGCCAACCGTGGCACTATATGGCCCCTCTTACGACCAGACTGTAGAGGTCCTGGATGAGGTCATAAGGGAAAGCGGCGCGCGCTACGCCTTGTTGCTGGACCGCAAGGGGTTTGTACTGGCCCACCGCCGGGCCCTGTGGGCATCCAAACCCCCGCCCTTGGACTCGCTGGCTACCCTGGTCGCCAATAACGCGGCGGCCATCCAGGCTTTGGCTAAAATCCTGGGAGAGGCCCAGTTTCAAGAGCAGGTGCACCAAGGAAAAGATGTCGGACTATTCCTGGAAGAGACCGGCAGTCTCGCTTTGCTGGTCATCATCTTCGACAGCAGCGCCCCTCTGGGCAGGATAAAACTGTTTGGCAAGCGCGCCGCCAAGCTGCTTGCTAAAATCGCCGCCGAGGCCACCGTTGCCCCGGATAAACTGGGGATTGACTCTGAGTATAGTGAGGGCGCGAGCGCCCTGTTGGATGACCTTTTTGGTACCTCATCATGAGCACAATTAACTTTGCCAACCGAGAAATTAACTTTAAGATCGTTTATTACGGCCCTGGCATGTCGGGGAAGACCACCAATCTTAAATGGGTCTTCAATCAAGTGCCGGGAGACCGCAAAGGAGAAATGATCTCGTTGGCCACCGAAGACGAGCGCACCCTGTTCTTCGACTTTCTTCCGGTGGATTTAGGTGAGGTCAAGGGCTTCAAGACTCGCTTTCACCTCTATACCGTGCCCGGACAGGTCTTCTACAACGCCTCGCGCAAGTTAATCCTGCGCGGTGCCGACGGGGTAATCTTCGTGGCCGACTCCGCCTCTAACCGGCTTCGGTCCAACGCCGAGTCCATGCGTAACTTACGGGAAAACCTGACCGAGAGCGACCTCAAAATGGACGATATCCCGTTGGTTATGCAGGCCAACAAGCGCGATCTGCCGGATGCCCTGCCGCTTGAGATGATCCAGGCGGTGCTGGACCCCAAGCAAGAGTATGCCTGGTTCGAAGCGGTGGCTACCAGCGGTAAAGGCGTCTTCGAAACCCTCCGCGCCATCAGCAAGCAAGTGCTGACCAAGATCGGCACCGCTGCAACCTAAGTATCTCCCTGGTGAGTTTGACCCAAGGGTCAAACTCACCAGGGCCGGAGGAAGTAAGGAACACAGCGCAGCTTTTCAAGCCTTTCGACAAACTAAAGCTGGAGATACTGAGGGTTCAGCCGGCTTCCGGCCCCTCCAAGCAAGGGAGATTTTTTGTTTTCAGGGGTATGCTGTACAAGCCCATGAAACACCTTCCCCTAGAAGCATCCCACCAGGCGCTTGGCGCCAAAATGGCTCCTTTTGCCGGCTACCTGATGCCCATCCAGTACAGCTCGATCAGCGCCGAACACAGCGCCGTGCGTGAACAGGCCGGGGTGTTCGACGTGAGCCATATGGGCGAGTTCTTTGTGCGCGGGCCCGAGGCGCTGGCCTTTTTGCAGTACGCAGCGCTCAACGATGTCTCTAAGCTCAAGGTGGGCCGTGCGCAGTACTCCATGCTTCCAAACTCTCATGGTGGTGTGGTGGACGATATTTATGTCTACCGGACAGCCGAAACCGAGTATCTGGTGGTGGTCAACGCCTCCAACATCGAGAAGGACTGGGCCCACCTGCTGGCCCTGGCCGGCGGCTTCAGGGTAGACCTCGAGGACGCCTCGAACCAGTTTGCGCTGTTGGCGGTGCAAGGACCCCAAGCCGCCAACGCCCTGGAAAAACTGTGCAACCTTTCTCTGGCGGACCGGCGCAAAAATGACACCTTCGCCACTTTGCTGGCGGGGCGTCCCGCCCGCTTGGCCCGCACTGGTTACACCGGTGAAGACGGTTTCGAGGTGTTTCTGTCCCACAGCGACGCCGAGCCCGTCTGGAATGAACTGCTCAGCCTTGGTGTGGTTCCGTGTGGCCTGGGGGCCCGCGATACCCTGAGGCTGGAGGCGGGGTTTCCCCTCTACGGACACGAGCTTACCGAGGCGACCAACCCGCGCTGCACTTCTTTTGCCTGGGTGGTCAAGCCGGAAAAAGACTTTTTGGGGAAAGAGGCCCTGCTGGCGGCAAGCTGCCCTAACCGGCTTATTGCCTTGGTGCTGGAGCACGGAATCCCGCGGGAAGGCTACAAGATTTTTTCCGCTGGCCAGGAAGTGGGCTGGGTGACCTCGGGAACCCTGTCTCCCATGCTCCGCAAAGGAATTGCGCTCGCGTACGTAAGGTCCGACGTGACGGAAAACTTGCAGGTAGAGATCCGCGGCAAGCTTTATCCGGCCAGCGTCACCGAAGCGCCTTTTGTAGCGCTAAAATAACCAGGGACCAGGAGGAGATAGCGTGAAGTATCCAACCGACTTGAAATACACCAAATCCCACGAGTGGGCACGGCTAGAAGACGGGCTGGTAGTAGTGGGCATCAGCGATTATGCCCAAGACGCGCTGGGCGATGTGGTTTTTGTGGAACTGCCCGAGCTCGGCAAGAAAGCCAAAGCGGGCGAAGCGCTAGCAGCGGTGGAGTCGGTGAAGACCGCTTCCGATATTTACGCGCCGGTTTCCGGTGAAGTGGCCGCGGTTAACCAAGCGCTTAGCGACCTTCCCGAGCTGCTCAACAAAGAGCCTTTTTCTGCGGGCTGGATCTTCAAGCTAAAACCGGAGAACCCGGCAGAGCTCGAGGCCCTGATGGACGCGGCAAGCTACCAGAAACTCGCCGAGTCGGCAAGCTAAAGAATAGTGAGTTGGCCGCAGGCTGGTCTTCCCAGCCGGACCACTGCTGAATGGTTTTGTTCATGAAAGGGCCTATGGATTACACACCTCATACCACGAAAGACCTCGAGGCCATGCTCTCCACCGTGGGGGCAAACAGTCTGGATGCTTTATTCCAAGATCTCCCAAGTGAAATTCTTTTTCCCGAGCTTTCTCTCTCGGCGCCGCTTTCGGAATCCGAAGCCATGCGGCACATGCGCCAGCTCGCGGCTAAAAACAATACGGGCACAGTGTCTTTCCTTGGTGGAGGGCTGCGGGCGCACTACATCCCCGCTGTGGTTCCTTCGCTCGCTACCCGTGCAGAGTTCATTACCGCCTATACCCCCTACCAGCCCGAAGCCAGCCAGGGGCTGCTCCAGGCCATCTTCGAGTATCAGACCATGGTATCGGAACTTAGCGGCCTACCGGTAACCAACGCCTCGATGTATGACGGCTCCACCGCACCA
>JAMCQK010000027.1 GCA_023382135.1 Deinococcus sp. | reverse complement strand
AGACGGCGAGAAGGTTTGTGTTGGCAGCGTAAACGAACTTGCCGCTCTGGCTGGCAAAGATCTGTCTTCGTTGGACCTGCACCGGCCTTACATTGACGACATTACATTCGAGAAAGATGGCAAGACCCACGAAGCGCCGGTTTACGGCGCGGAAGACCTGGTGCTCTCGCGGCAGTACGGTGTTCCGCTGATTTTCGGGACCGACGATCACGGCATCATGCAGGCGACAACCGAAAAGGGAAAATTCTTCAAGGACGCCGACAAGGGGCTCATCCGCGAGATGAAGGAGCGCGGGGTGATGTACCACGCGGGCACTTTGAGGCACCGCTATCCCTTCCACGACCGCACCGGTGACCCTATTCTTTACTTTGCCAAGCCTTCTTGGTACATCAAGACTTCGCTCTACCGAGAGCAGCTTTACGCCAGCAATCAGCAAATTAACTGGGTGCCGGAACATATCAAGGAAGGCCGGTTCGGCAACTGGCTCAAGGACAACGTGGACTGGGCCATCTCGCGCGAGCGCTACTGGGGCACACCTCTTCCCTTCTGGGTCTCGGGAGACGGCGAGAAGGTTTGTGTTGGCAGCGTAAACGAACTTGCCGCTCTGGCTGGCAAAGATCTGTCTTCGTTGGACCTGCACCGGCCTTACATTGACGACATTACATTCGAGAAAGATGGCAAGACCTTCCGCCGCGTTCCCGAAGTGCTGGATGTCTGGTTTGATTCCGGGGCGATGCCTTATGCGCAGTGGCACCTGCTCACAGACACCGAGGGCAGGGTGCGGAAGCTAGAGGGTGAGACCCGAGAGTCGTTTGACCATAGGCTTTCGGCCCTGGAAGTTTTTGAGCGGCATTTCCCGGCGGACTTTATCTGCGAGGCCATCGACCAGACACGCGGCTGGTTTTACAGCCTGCACGCGATTGCCACTCTGCTCTACGGGGGTCCCGCATATAAGAACGTGATCTGCCTGGGCCACCTGGTTGACGAGAAAGGGCGCAAGATGTCCAAGTCGGTGGGCAATGTGGTGGAGCCTTTGCCGATGTTTGCCAAGTACGGTGCCGATGCGGTGCGCTGGTATATGTTCACCGCCAGCGAGCCGGGAGACACCAAGCGCTTTTCCGAACGGCTGGTGTCCGAAGCCCAGCGGGGCTTTTTGAACACGCTGTGGAACGTGTATAGCTTCTTTGTGCTGTATGCCAACCTGGACAAGCCGGATCTTAAGAACCGCCCAGAGGTGGCCTCGAGGCCGGAGATTGACCGGTGGCTTTGCGCCAGGCTACAGGAAACCATCACAGAAGCTACAAGCTGCCTGGACAGCTACGATGCACGTGGCGCCGCCAGAGCGCTGGCAGATTTTGTCGAGGATCTTTCCAACTGGTACGTCCGCCGCAACCGCAGGCGCTTCTGGAAAAACGAAGACCTCAAGGACCGCGAGGCCGCATACGCCACGCTTTACGAGGCACTGGTTACACTCGCCAAGCTGGCAGCCCCCTTCACGCCCTTTGTCAGCGAAAGCTTGTGGCAGAATCTGGTGCGCTCGCTCGACCCACAAGCCGAAGAGTCGGTCCACCTTGCCGCTTGGCCGGAAGCCAAAACAGTGCTGCTCGACGAGCCCTTGCTGCGTTCGATGAAAGGCGTACTCGAGGTGGTGGCGTTGGCGCGCTCGGCCAGGTCTGCATCCGGGGTGAAGACCCGTATCCCTCTTCCCTTGCTTCTGGTCACCGCGCCTACCGAGGAAGAGCGCAAGGGGCTGGAGCATTTTGCCTCCGAGATCGCCGACGAACTAAACGTCAAAGAGGTCAGGGTACTTTCTTTTGGCGAGGAGGTGCTCGGCTACCGTGTTCTGCCAAACCTGCCTGTGCTGGGGAAGAAATTCGGCAAGCAGGTCCCGGCCATTCGCGAGGCCCTTTCCAAGTTGGACAGCAAAAAGGTGGCCCAGGCGGTCAAGCGCGGCGAAGGGGTCCCGCTAGCGCTGGATAGCGGCAGGGTGACGCTTACCGCCGAAGAAGTCATCCTGGAAGCGCAGTCGCCCGAGGGGTACCAGGCACTAGAGGACCGGGGGTATATGGCGGCCCTCGAGGTCAAGGTTGACGAAGAGCTTTTCCTGGAAGGCCTGGCGCGCGAACTCATTCGCTTGGTGCAACAAGCCCGCAAAGACATGGGCCTGCAAGTTTCCGACCGCATCCGGCTTAGCTACCAAGCAAGCGGCAAGTACCAACAGGCTATTAAGCGCTTTGGTGCGCGCTTGTCCGAGGAGACTTTGGCTCAACAACTGGCGGAAGGTTCAGTCGAGGGCGCATTCAACACAAGCATCGACGACGAGGAAGGCCGCGTTACTTTTGGAATCTCTAAAGACCCCGGCTCCTGAGTGCCACCGGATAGATTTTGACAATCCTGAAACGTTTAGACTGGTGACGATGATTAAGCCAGCCGATCTACTGGAAGCCCACTCCTTGGATATGTTGCTCGTGACCAAGCCTGCAAACGTGCGCTATCTTTCGGGCTTTACCAGCCCCGAGGACGGCCAGGTGGTGGTTAGCGCCGAGGGAATGTTATTGCTCACCGACAGCCGCTACACGGTGCAAGCCGAGCAAGAGTCGCGTATCCCTTTGCGGATTTTCCGGCAGGAAGACAAGCGCATGGCCCCGGCTGATTTGCTTAAGGGGCGTGTGGGGGTTGAGGCCCAGCATATGAACCTGGCTTACCTCGAGGCCCTGAAGGAGCGGTCCGCAGCCGAGTATGTGCCCACCCAAGGATTGGTTGAAAAGTTCAGGCAGGTCAAGAGCCCGGATGAAATCGAGAAAATCCGTGCCGCTGCCGCCTTGGCCGACCGGGCGTGGTCCCATGTTCTTTCCTACTTGAAGCCGGGGGTGTGTGAAAAAGATATTGCCCTGGAGCTCGAAAGCTTTATGCGCCGACAGGGTGCTGAAGATGCCGCCTTCGAGATTATCGTGGCATCGGGCGAGCGGGGAGCCATGCCTCACGGGGTAGCCTCGAGCAAAAAACTCGCTCGCGGCGAACTGGTAACGCTGGACTTTGGCGCCTTGGTGGAAGGCTACCACTCCGACATGACGCGCACCGTTGCGCTTGGGAAAACCAGCAAGAAGCTGAAACAGCTCTACCACGCGGTCTTGGAAGCACAGGAGGAAACACTCGCCCAGGTGGGGCCTGGCAAGAGCGGCAAGGAGCTCGACGCCGTTGCGCGCGGGGTTCTGCAGGAAAAAGGATACGGCGAATACTTTGTCCACTCGCTCGGCCACGGGGTGGGGCTGGCCGTCCACGAGGGGCCCAGCCTGTCCGCGCTCTCCGAAGACGTGCTGGCTCTGGGCAACGTGGTGACGGTTGAACCTGGGGCCTATGTGAAAGGGCTGGGCGGGGTTCGCATTGAGGACCTGGTCTTGGTCACCGAGTCCGGACAGGAAGTGCTGTCCAAGTCTTCCAAGTCCTGGCTTGAGTTATGAAGCGAGCCCTGGCGCTACTGATTCCTTTGGGCATGGCACTGGCCGCTACCTACACGGTGCAGCCAGGCGAGACGCTTTACCGGATCTCCCGGATGTACAAAGTGACTGTGGACGAGCTAAAGAAGGCGAATGGCCTCGAGACCGACCTGATCAAAGCGGGACAAGTGCTGGTCATTCCCGGGGCCGGGTCCACCCCCTTACCTCAAGCCAACTTCTTTCAACAAGGTGCCGCTTCTTGGTATGGCGCGAAGTTTCAAGGACGCAGAACCGCCAGCGGCGAGCGGTTCGACATGTATGCGCTCACAGCAGCGCACCGCACGCTTAGGTTCGGCAGCTTGGTACGGGTTACCAACCTGAAAAATGGTAAAAGCGTGGTGGTCAGAATCAACGACCGCGGGCCTTTTCACTCCAACCGGATCATCGACCTTTCTTACCAGGCCGCCACACAAATTGGGGCCCTTTCCTTGACAACGGTAGGCCTCGAGGTCCTGCGGTGAGCAAGAAAAAAATCCGCTACGGGTTCCATCTTTCCATTGCCGGGAAGGCCGGTGTAGCGGGTGCGGTGGCCGAGGCCGAGTCGCTTGGGCTCGGATGCTTTCAGATCTTTGCCAAGAGCCCCCGCATGTGGAAGCCGCGCAATTTGAGCCCTAAAGAGGTGGAGTCCTTCAGGGCGCAGCGGGAAAACCTGGGAGGCATTCCTGCTGTAATCCACGCCTCCTACCTGGTGAACCTGGCTGCTGAAGGTGAGCTTTGGGACAAGAGCGTTTTCAGTCTGGCGGACGATCTATCTAAAGCCGAGGCCTTGGGCGTTGAATACGTGGTGGTTCATCCCGGCTCGGGCTCGCACCAGCGCATACGCCAGGGAGCGCTGAAAGCGCTTTCACTGGCGGGCGGCAAAACCAAGCTGCTTCTGGAGAACACCGCTGGTGGCGGGGAAAAAGCCGGCAACCGCTTTGAGAGCCTGGCGGAGCTGGTTAAGGACACCGAGCTTGGGGTGTGCTTCGACACCTGTCACGCATTTGCGGCCGGCTACCCGATCCACCAGGATCCCAAAGGTGTAATTAAAGAACTGGATGAAGTTGTTGGCCTCGAGCGTATTCCGGTAATTCACCTGAATGACTCGGTGGGGGCTTTTGGCGGCCGGGTTGACCATCACGCACATCTGATGGAAGGAAAAATTGGCCTAGCGCTCAAACAGGTCTTCACCGACAGCCGTCTTGCGGAGAAACTGTTTATCTTGGAGACCCCCCGGAGCGAGCAGGAAGACGCGCACAACCTGGGGGTGCTGCGCTCCTGGCTCTAAGTATCTCCAGTCTAAGTTTGTCGAAAGGCTTGAAAAGCCGCGCTGTATTCCTTGTTCTCTCTGGCCCTAGTGAGTTTGACCGAAGGGTCAAACTCACCATGGAGATACTTAGCCCAGCATCAGCTTCAAAAAGACACCCTGCGCCCACAAAATCAGGCGGGTGATGGGTTCGCGCAACACCGTGAGCACCAGTACTACGGCCACAATGCTGTAGCGTTCGAGCTGCCACAGTAGTTGCTGAAAAGAAGCGGGCAGGACGCTCTGGAGAATTTTCGAGCCATCGAGCGGGGGAATCGGGAGCAAGTTGAACACCGCCAAGGAGATATTAATGCTGGTTGCGTAAAGCAAGGCGAGCGCCACAACTCCCAGGCCAGAGATGTATCCACCGCGCAGAGCCGCCGTAATAGTGGGGGGGTCAACCGCTAGCAAAAACCGAATGAGCAGCCCAAAGCCGAGCGCCAACAGCAAGTTAACCACGATGCCCGCGATCGAGACCGCGAATAGTCCCACACGGTAATTTGTAAACTTGAGCGGGTTGACGGGCACCGGCCTGGCCCAGCCCACGCCCGCAACCAGCAGAAGCAGGGTTCCAAAAGGATCCAGGTGGGCGAAGGGGTTGAGCGTGACCCGGCCGGCTGTCTTGGCGGTGTCATCCCCCGACCAAAGCGCCACAAGCGCGTGGCCGAGCTCGTGCAGTGCCAGCGAGCCAGCCAGCGCAACCACGATGATGAAAAAAACCAGCGGGTCCTCGGCGAGGATACGTAAAAGCATTAGAGGCCCGCCAGTTGAAAGAGCCTGCCCAGCAGTCCGCCCAAGCCCACAATGATGGCGGAGGTTATACCGCTATAGCTTAGTACCAGAAATATAACCAGGAAGCCTAGCGGGCCATAGCTTGCCAGCGTGTCCATGAAGCGCCGAGCTTCGGCAGAGCCCATGGCATAGACAAGCCTGGCGCCGTCAAGTGGTGGAACCGGGAACAGGTAGATGGCCGCATGCAGAATCATGACCGTGGAGGCGGCCTCGAGGCCGCTGGACAGCCCCAATGTGCTGCCCGTAGGCGCAAGCAGGCGCGCCAAAAGCCCGTACACCAGGGCGGCGGCAAAAAAACCCGCCGGACCCATGAGCGCAATCTGGCCGCCCTTGGTGCCGTAAAGCCTGGCCGGAACCGGCCTGGGCAAGCCAAATCCCAAGAGCGCCAAAAACAAAAGACCCAGTGCGTCCAAGTGGATCTTGGGCTCGAGCGTCAAAAATCCCGACAGTCTAGGGCCTTTGTCTCCGGCTCGGTCGGCCCACCAGGCTTGGAACAGATTGTGAACCACCAAGCCGAAGGCGCTGGCCGCAAACGCCACCAAAAACATAAGTGGATTGGATAAGTACTGAAGAAGTCCCATCGCTAATAGTTTACGGGCTTATTGCCAGGTTAGGCTGGATTCCCCCAATACGGCAACAGTTTGCTACTCGCTCATCCGGCGAGCGATAAAGTTGGTATAGACCGCGCCGCGGCGGAAAAAGGCGTTTTCCAGCACCTTACGATGAAAGGGAATAGTAGTCTTGAGGCCCGGCCCTTCCAAAGCGGTTTCAAAGAGCGCGCGCTGCATCCTGTGGATGGCCTTGTCGCGGTCACTAGCATGCACGATAACTTTGGCAACCAGTGAGTCGTAATTGGGAGGAATCGAGTACCCGGTGTAAAGGTGCGAGTCCACCCGCACACCAGGGCCGCCGGGGAAGTGTAGGGTCTCAATTTTCCCAATCGAGGGACGGAAGTCCTTGCTGGGGTCCTCCGCGTTGATACGAACTTCAATTGCATGGCCGCGGCAGGGGATCTGGTCCTGGGGGTAGGCAAGTTTTTCTCCCGCCGCGATGCGGAACTGCTCCGCGACCAGATCCAGGCCCGTGATCATCTCGGTGACCGGGTGCTCAACCTGGATCCGGGTGTTCATCTCGATGAAGTAAAAATTGCCTTCTCGGTCCACCAAGTATTCCAGCGTGCCGGCAGACTTGTAACCCACATGCGACGCAAGCCTTACAGCGGACTCGGTGATAGCCGTGCGCACCGCCTTGGGCAAGGTAGAGGGCGCTTCCTCCAAGAGCTTCTGGTGCCTGCGCTGAATAGAGCAGTCGCGCTCCCAAAGGTGAATCACCCGCTCGCCGTCACCCAGGACCTGAACCTCGATGTGCTTGGGCTCCTCGATGTACTTTTCCAGGTACACCTCGGGGTTTCCGAAAGCGGCCTTGGCTTCTTCCTTGGCTTGCAGCACGTTGCGCTCGAGGTCGGCATCATTGTGGACCACACGCATACCGCGGCCGCCGCCGCCAGCGGAGGCCTTTAGAATCACCGGATAGCCAATTTCGGCCGCCGCCTGCTTGGCCTCGTCCACGTCCACAAGCGCGTCGGTGCCTGGGACAATGGGAACCCCGGCCTCGCGCGCCACTTTACGGGCGTTGGCCTTGTCACCCAAAGCGCGCATATTGTCCGGTGTCGGGCCGATGAAAATAATGCCGTAGTCGCGGCACATCTCGGCAAACTGGGCGTTTTCAGCAAGAAAGCCATATCCTGGGTGAATGGCGTCGGCGCCGCTTACGACAGCAGCCGACAGCAGGTTGGGAATATTGAGGTAGCTTTGGGCTGAAGAAGCGGGGCCAATACACAGCGCTTCATCCGCCAGAAGAACGGGAAGCGATTTAGCATCCACATCCGAGTGGGCCACCACCACTTTGACACCGAGTTCCTTGGCCGTGCGCAAGATGCGTAGGGCGATCTCTCCCCGGTTGGCAATCAGCACTTTCTTGAACATAGCTTTTTCTGGCAACTGGCGCCTTCTTCCGTTGGCAAGACTTGACTCAGCACTTTAGGAGGGATCA
>JAMCQK010000045.1 GCA_023382135.1 Deinococcus sp. | reverse complement strand
CACCGGCCGTCTGCGGTCTTTCGGGGTGGATGCGGTTCATCAGCTCCACGTAGATCTGGTAATCCTGGCCGCTATAGTCAAATGGGCGAAAACTCATGGGCTGCCTCCTCTCTTGGTGAACTATTCTAGGCCGTGCATCGCCTTTAGAAACAACGCGTTGTAACCTTGAAACCGTGCTGCTCCGCGCTGGTGAGATTGGTTTCCCCTTTGCGCCGCAAGAAGTATTCGGCAGGCCCGGACTCCTGGTGCTCGAGGTGGGCTTTGGCGATGCCCGCTTTACCGCGGGGTTGGCGAAGCTCCACCCAGAGTGGAACATTTTGGGCGCCGAGGTCTCGGCGGGCTCGGTAGTGCGGGCGCTCAAGCGCATGCGCCGTGAGGGGATTGAAAACGTGCGCCTGTTTCACGGACAAGCGGGTTTTGCGCTACGGAACCTTGTGCCCCGGGGGGGCCTTTACCGGGTCTACGCTAATTTCCCGGACCCATGGCCCAAGTCAAAACACCAGCAGAACAGGCTCTTGCAACGCGGGTTTTTCCAGCGGCTCTCCACCCGGTTGCAAGACGGCGGAGCGCTGCTGCTCACCACCGACCACCAGGAGTACTGGGAGTTTGCGCAGCAAGAAGCAAAGGCAACCAGTCTGTTCCGCGTGGAAGCGCCCCTGGTTCCAGAGTTTCACCTTTCCACCAAGTACGCGCTTAAATGGAAAGAAGCAGGCCGGAACTTTTATCATGCGGTGTTTACCAAGGAGGCCGAGGACAAAGAACCCTGGCCGCCCTTAGCGAGGTATCCGATGCCCCACGCGGTGTTGAGCGGGAAGATGCCCAAAATTGAAAATTTTCAGAAAGTGGTGGTGCCCTTTGAAGGGGGACACGCCATCCTGCTCGAGGCCGTAGCGTCACTCGGCGGAGAGGGTTATTACTTTCTCGCGCACATTGAGGAGCAGGATCTTACTCAAGATGTTCTGCTTGAAGTGCGCCCCAGTGCCAACGGAATCTACGCAGGCATTGGACGGTTCGGGGCGCCCCTTTCGGCCGGCGGCGTGAGGGCTAGCGTGAAGTGGCTGGTGGAGTGGCTCGAAACAAAAGGACTGCAGGTAATTCAACGTTCTTATTAGGAGGTTTCATCGGCACCTCCGATTGATCCACCAACGCTTACGCGTCTGGTGCAGAAAGCGCTAGGCGACTCTTCATTGGCTGTTTCCGAGTGGAAGCAGGAAGCAATTAACTATGGCGCGCTCAACCCGGTTACCGAGGGCGTCTACAGGTTCAGCGGTCTTGCGCGCGGGAAAGCTGGCCCGGACAATACGGTTGAGTGGAGGCTGATCCTCGAAGTTCTTCGCCAAGCCCTGTCAAAAGGACGGTCGGAACCGGGGTATTTGAAAGTTTGGCAACGCGAGCTGCTCGCATACTCTTCCGGGATCCTTAAACCAGCCGGAGGTTTACGGCCGGGCAGGTGTATTGAGGCCCAAGAGCAAGGCGAGAGCGCCTGGCTCTGGTTGGAAGATCTGGGCAAAGAAACAAAATGGAGCCTTGAGCGCCATCTGTTGGCAGCAAGACATTTCGGAGGTTTCGCCGCGGTCTACTCGGCCAAGCAGCTGGATGCTTTCTGGCTCTGCCGGGGGTTTTCTGGCTGACTGGGTAGATGAGATGTCCAGGCATTTTCTGCCGGCGGTTCAACGCAAGGAAAACTGGCAGCATCGCCGTGTTAGGTGCTTTTCCGGCTTCTACGCTTGAACGGTTCCTGGCCTTGTACGCCGATGCGAAGAAATTGGCAGAGATACTTGAGTCGTTACCGCAGACGCTCTGCCATAACGACACCGGGCGCGCCAATCTCTTCAGCCAGGACAAAGGCGGAACCGAAGAAACAGTTGCAATTGACTGGTCTTTTGTGGGCATTGGGGCAGTCGGAGAAGACCTTGGAACCATGATCGGCGGACACATTGCCACCGGGGAAATTCCGATTGAATCGGCTGGCGAGTATGTCTACAACAGCTTTGAGGCCTATCTTTCGGGTTTAGATGATTTTGGCTGACATGGAAAAGCTTCTGACGTTCGGACCGCCATGTTTACAGCCGCCGCTTTACGGCATGCCACCTTCACCGGCTTGGTCATTGAGCGTTTTGCCAAGGACGAGCCAGACCCCTGGATTGATTCATGGGCAAAAGCAAGATCGAGCACCGAAGACGAGGTGCTCGCCCGCTGAAGCATGGCGACTTTGATGCTCTTAGACTTTGCCGACCAGTCGCGGATGTTGATTTAAGTGGCTCCCGGCTGAATCTGACGGATGAGAGCTTAGCTGAATCAGCCCGGAGCCCTCCTGCTCCCGTTGGCCCGGTTGACTTTTGACAAAGTCAACCGGGAGAGACTTAGCCGCTCGGCCGGCGCGCAAGCTGCTCTTTCTCCAGTTGGCAGATACAATATTTAATGTGATCACAAGCAAGCCGCCGGAAAACGCACTGCTGGTTGACACCCGGACACCAGCTGAATATGCCCAGGGCCATCTCGAAGGTGCGATTAACTTGGACCTCTCTGCGCCTAGGCCGCGCCTTCGGACACCGGAGGATCTTCAGGCCTTCGAACGCTCGCTGGCGGAGCTGAATGGCAAGCTGGGCCTTGGTCCAGAGAAAAAAGTGGTGCTCTATGACGATGGCCTCACGCCCAGGCTCGCGCGCACGGCCTTTTTTCTGGCGCTTTCAGGTTTGCAGGTTTTTCTCTGGCCCGCAGGCTGGCAGCAGCACGAAAGAACTCTGGAGGTGCCGCATATTCAAGCGGCAAAGCCTTGGGCCAGGCTCCGGCGCGAGTTGCTGCTGACCGCCGATGAGGCCCGGAAGCATTTGCTCTTGTTCGATGTGCGAAGCCCACAGGAATTCACAGGCGAGACCAAGGCCTCCTGTTGCGCACGCTCAGGGCGCGTCCCGGGCGCAAAGAACGCTCCCTGGGAAATGTTCATAAATTCATCCGGCTTATTAGAGCAACTTGGTATTGTCACAGGACAAGAGGTTGGCGTGTACTGCCACTCCGGCGCCCGCAGCGCGGTGGCCTTCTGGGTACTGAAGAGTCTTGGGGTCAGCGTCAAAAACTACCTGGGTAGCATGCACGAGTGGTCAGGTGAAGCGGATCTTCCGATTGAGGCTGGATGATGACAGTTCGCCAGCTAGCGGTTGGCCCCTTACAGGAAAACTGCTATCTGCTCAAAGGGGATGGCGGGCGGGGCGTGGTGGTGGACCCCGGCGATGAAGCAGAGCGCATCTTGCAAGAGTGCACCGGCTTCGGACTTAAGCCCGAAGCTATACTGCTCACCCATGCGCATTTTGATCACGTGGGCGCGGTGGCAAAGATTGTAGAGGCTTTGGGGCTGCCCGTGTGCCTGCACCCGGATGACTTGGTTCTGTACCGTCACGCGGTGGAGGCTGCGGCGCGCTGGGGGGTTCAGTTAGAAAGACCACCGGAGCCGGTTACGCCGATGCACGAAGGTGATCGGTTGGACTTTGGGCTAGGCCTCGAGGTCTTCCATCTACCCGGCCATAGCCCAGGCCACGTAGGTTTTTATGGTGACGGCCAATTATTGTGTGGGGATGTGCTCTTTAGGGGGAGCATTGGGCGCACCGACCTTCCACTTTCGAGCCACGAACAACTGTTGGCTTCGCTGGCCAGACTACTCAAGTTGCCGCCGGAGACGCTGGTCTATCCCGGCCACGGGCCAAGTACTACCCTGGGCCTCGAGGCCGCCAGCAACCCGTTCTTACCGCGTTTTCCGGACTCCTGACCCATCACCACGCCTCTCGCATGTTAGACTTTGCACGTGAGTGAGGCTTTGGCGCTGGCTGATTTGAACCGACTGCAAGAGAAAGACTTAGAACTGGACCGCATTCGCGAAGAGCAGGAGCAGGTTCCCGACGACCTCAGGTCAACCAGAAAAGAGTGGAAGAGCTTGGAGGACAAGCTTGCAGGCTTGCAGGACCAGCTTCACGAGGTCCAGCACGACTACCGGCAAAACGATCTGGAATTGAAGGACTTAACCGCCAAACAGTCCAAAGCCAAAGAGAGCCAGAAGAATGCGACTTCGGCCAAGGAACAGACTCAGTTTGAAAATATCATTCAGCAGCTCGCGGGGTTAATTTCCGAGTTGGAGGATGTGATCTTGCCCATGCTGGGCGAGATCGAGCGTTTGGAGGGCGAGGTAGCAGCCGTTAAAGAGGCCATGGCGCGAACCAGGCCCCGGCTGGATGAGCTCGAAGCGGCCAATCAAGCGCGCGTGGACGGCCTCGAGGCGGCCTACCAAGCCAAATGGACTGAACGAAGCCGCATGGCCGAACTTCTTCCCCAGGATTTAGTGCAGGAGTACCAGACCATCCGCAAAGCCCGCAAGGGCGTGGGTCTTGCCCGCATGGTGCTAGCAAGTGCGGGCCACCGCTGCGGCGCATGCAACGTGCAGCTTCCCACCCACGTGGCCCAGCGTGTTCACCAGGGTAACGTGGTGGTGCGCTGCCCTTCGTGTGGGCGCATTTTGTGGACTGGTAGTGCATAGGAAGTTTTTCCAGGTTCTAAAGCCACAGTCCAACCTGGTTTGAGCGGCCGGTATTTCCTAATGACGTTTATATGACGTTGAGCCTGATACTAATATAATGGGCGTTGGAACTCAGCGCATACTTAGGTTTCCTGAAATAGCGCTGGGAGTCGCGTGCCAAAAGAGCCGCTTCTTCCCACAGCGGGTTCCAGCCTCGGAGGTGTCTCAATGAAGCGTCATGTTCTGTACGGAATCTTAGCCCTGGTCTTTGCAACCAACGCCCTAGCCCAAAGCATCACGGTGGAGTTCTGGCATGCACTCGGCGACCCCAAGCGCAGCGGCTGGATTCAGCAAAAAGCCGATGCCTTCAACAAGGCCAACCCCAATATCAAGGTGGTACCGGCTTACAAAGGCAGCTACCCCGACACCTTGCAAGCGGCCATCTTGGCAGCCCGCCAGGGCAAGCCACCGGCGCTGGTGCAGATCTACGAGGTGGGCAGCCAGCTTGCCCTCGATAGCGGTATTTTTCAGCCCATCGGCGCCATTGGCGGGCTCGATTATAGCGACTACATCAAGCCGGTTCTCAACTACTACACCATAGGCGGCAAAGTAAACAGCATCCCCTTCAACTCATCTTCGCCGGTGCTTTACTACAACAAGACCCTGGCCAAGAAAGCCGGCCTCGACCCCAGCGTGCCGCCCACCACTTATGGCAGCCTGCTCCGGGCCTGCGCCAAGGTAGCGGCGGCCAACCTGGGCGTCAAGTGCTTTGGTTTCAACCTGCACTCCTGGTTCTTCGAGCAGTGGATGGCCGAGCAGGGCGCTCCATTGGTGAACAACGGCAACGGCCGCAAAGGGCGGGCCACCGAAACCCTGCTCACCAGCACCGCCGCCAAGAACATCTTGAACTGGATCAAGGAAATGAACGACAACGGCTACTACACCTACACCGGCAAGTTTGAAGACTGGGACGGCTCCGACGCCATCTTCACCAGCCAGAAAGTAGTCTTCCACGTCACCTCCACAGCCGACCTGGGCAACATCTCCGAAGAAGCCAAGAAGTCCGGCTTCGAAATGGGCGTGAGCCTGCTTCCCATCGCCGACGGCGTGCAGAGGAACGGCGTGGTAATTGGCGGCGCCAGCGTCTGGGTGACCAAGGGCATAACCCCCCAACAGGCCGAGGCCGCGCGCGACTTTATTTTGTACATGACCAACACCGAGAACATGGCAGAGTGGCACAAGCTCACCGGTTACTACCCGGTGCGCAATAGCTCGATAGACTTGCTGCGCAAGCAGGGCTGGATGGCCGAGAAGCCCTACCAGCTGGTGGCCTTCGGGCAGTTGCTCAAGACCCAGGCTAACGAGGCCACCGCCGGAGCGCTGATAGGCCCCTTCCAGCAGGTGCGCCGCATCATCGAGGAAGCCATCCAGAAGGTACTCACCGGCACCAGTGTGGACAAGGCCTTGGAAGAAGCCAAGAGCCGTGCCGACGCCGCCATCCGCGAGTACAACGCCAGCGTCAAGTAACGAGGTTCTGCGGCAGAGATCAGTTTTTCTGGCGTGAACGTAGTTCTAGCTAATCCAGACAACTTGTCGTGGCGTTTGCTTCGGCAGGTTGTCTGGTAACTTAAGCCTTATGCGAGAGAACTCGGTGTTTAGGAACCGGCTGCTGCCGTGGGTTTTACTGTTCCCCACGCTGGTGATTTTGGCTGTCTTCCTGTACTACCCAGCCCTGGAAACGCTGCGCCTGAGCCTTTTCCGGGCCAACTTTGTTTTCCAAACATCGGAGTATGCCGGCCTGCGCCAGTTCGCAGACCTTTTGAAAGACCCCGCTTACCACCAGAGCCTGTTCCAAACGCTGGTATTTAGCGCTCTGGTGGTGGTGCTGGGGTTATCCGCCAGTTTGTCTTTGGCCCTGCTCGCAAACCAAAAGGTGAGAGGAGCCAGGCTCTACCGGCTCTTGCTCATTTATCCTTACGCGCTTTCTCCGGCCATTGCGGGCACTCTGTGGCTCTTTATCTTTAACCCGGAGGTGGGCGTGGTTAACCAGCTGCTTGAAAGCAGCTTCGGCATCAAGCCGCGTTGGCTGGATAATCCTTTTCTGGCCTTCGGCCTGGTGGTGTTTGCGGCGGTGTGGAAGAACCTGGGGTATAACATCGCCTTCTACTTGGCCGCTTTGCAAAACATGCCCAAGGAGCTGCTCGAGGCCGCCGAGCTGGACGGCGCCACCCCGTTCCAACGGTTCAGAAGGGTCATCCTGCCCTTGCTTTCGCCCATGACCTTTTTCCTGGTTTTCATAAACATCACCTACAGCTTTTTCGATACTTTCGGGCTGATCGACATTTTGACCAAGGGCGGGCCGGTGTACGGCAATACCGGCATCACCACCTTCCTGGTCTACCGGATGTACCTGGATGGTTTTGAGAATTTTAGAACCGGCGTAGCCGCCGCCCAGGCCGTGTTGCTGCTAGTGATGGTTGGCGGAATAACGCTGCTGCAGTTCCGGACCGGCAGGCGGGTGCACTATGGTTCCTAGGCAGAGGCTACAGCACTTCGCAATCCACCTGGCGCTCATCTTGGCGATCATGCTGGTGGCGTTCCCGCTGGTGTTTGCTTTTATCAAGGCCACTCAGTCCGGGGCTCAGATAATCTCTCCGGACATGCGTCCCGGTAAATTCTTTTTCCAGAACCTGGAGCAGGCCTGGGTAGGCGCAAAACTGGGCCTTTACATGCGCAACTCGTTTATTGTTGCGGTCGCGGTAACTTTTTTTAAAGTAGTGCTGTCGGCATTTGCGGCGCTGGCGCTGGTCTACTTTGGTTTCCCATTCAGCCGGCTGGTGTTTGCGCTTATCCTCTTCACGCTGATGCTCCCCACCGACCTGCTGATCGTTGCGCTCTTTGACCTTATCGGCAAACTGGGTTGGAGCAACACCTACCAGGCCATTATCGTGCCGTTCCTGGCTTCGGCAACCGGAACCTTCCTGCTGCGACAACACTTTATGAACGTCCCGCGCAGCCTGGCAGACTCTGCCCGCATCGACGGAGCCGGGCCGCTTCGCTTCCTGGTCTCCATCCTGCTACCGATGAGCTACAACACTATTGGGGCTTTGGTGCTGATCCAATTCATTTATGTGTGGGACCAATACCTGTGGCCTTTGATTATCATCCGCGATCCCAGCCACCAGG
>JAMCQK010000119.1:4983-7765 GCA_023382135.1 Deinococcus sp. | reverse complement strand
GCGCTCCTGGAGTTTTTCCTTGGCGTAGTCGGAGTCGGTAGTCTCCATCTCCTTCTTGATGCCGTTGATGCGGCCTTCAATGTCGGCCTTGTTGCCCTTGCCGGCCACAACGGTGGTCTCATCCTTGCTGATGCGCACGCGCTCGGCCCGGCCCAACATGGAAACGGTGGCGTTCTCCAGCTTGAAGCCAAGCTCCTCGCTGATCACGGTGCCGCCGGTAACAGCGGCCAGGTCTTTCAGCATTTCCTTGCGGCGGTCGCCGAAGCCGGGGGCCTTGACCGCGGCGATGTTCAAAGTGCCGCGAAGCTTGTTTACCACCAAGGTAGCCAGGGCCTCGCCCTCGACATCCTCGGCAATCAGCAGCATGGGCTTGCCGGTCTGGGCCACTTGTTCCAGCACCGGAAGAAGCTCGCGCACGTTGGTGATTTTCTTCTCGGTAATCAGAATGTAGGGGTCCTCGAGGCTGGCCTCCATTGCATCCGGGTTATTCACGAAGTAGGGAGAGATGTAGCCCTTGTCGAACTGGTAGCCTTCCACGAAGTTGAGCTCGGTGTCCAGGCTCTTGGACTCCTCGACGGTGATGATGCCTTCCTTGCCCACTTTCTCCATGGCGTCGGCGATCAGGTTGCCGATCTCGGCGTCGTTGTTGGCGGAGACTGCAGCCACCTCGAAGATGGCCTTGCGGTCGTTCACGGCGGAAGCCATGCCCTTGATGTTCTCGATAGCGGCCTCAGTGGCCTTCTCGATGCCGCGCTTGAGGGCTAGCGGGTTTGCCCCGGCGGCCACGTTGCGCAGGCCCTCGCGCACAATGGCTTGGCCTAGAACGGTGGCAGTGGTTGTACCGTCACCGGTGATGTCGTTGGTCTTGGAGGCGATCTCGATCAACAGCTTCGCCCCGATGTTCTCCATGTGGTCCTCGAGTTCGACCTCTTTGGCCACCGTCACACCGTCTTTGGTGATGGTGGGCGAGCCGAACTTCTTTTCCAGGACCACGTTGCGGCCTCGAGGGCCGAGGGTTACTTTTACCGCGTTGGCCACCACGTTCACCCCACGCTCCAGGGCGCGGCGGGCGGCTTCGTCGAACACTATATATTTTGCCATGACTATTTCTCCTTTTCTTGGCTGTGAACGAGGCGAGGGGGTTTGTACCAGGGACTTTCTCGCTCTGCTCGAAACGAAGGACGGCTGGAAAGATTAGACCGTACTGGAGATTCTTTGCCCGGAACAACGGCTACACAATTGCCAGTAGATCGCGCTCGGAAAGGATGATGTACTCCTTGCCGTCAATTTCGATCTCGCTGCCGCCGTATTTGGCGAAGATCACGATGTCACCGGCCTTCACGTCCATGGGAATGCGGCGCTCGCCATCCTCGTCCCAGCGGCCCTCGCCCACCGCAATAACTTTGCCCTTCTGGGGCTTTTCCTTGGCGGTGTCGGGTAGAACGATGCCCCCTTTGGTCTTGGCCTCTTCCTCGAGGCGTTCAACAACAACCCTATCTGCTAGTGGCTTCAGCATGCTTTCCTCCTGTGTGATTACACCCGTTTGCTTCAGCATGCTTTCCTCCTGTGTGATTACACCCGTTTGACAGTCGCCTGCCTTGAGTGTCAATCCAGCTACCAAGTATGGCGTATTCTGTCAAACGCTGTCAAGGGGGCAATATGAAAGTTGAGTCTAGTATAGTCAAGTTCTGCTGATTTGTCTTGATTTTGTGCGTTGCCGGAGGGCTTCGTAAAGCAACAGGGCGGCCGATACCGAGACATTAAGGCTGTCCGCCAGCCCTTTCATAGGGATATGAACCTGGGTGGCGGCCATCCCTAGCCATTTTTCCGGCAGTCCGGCATCCTCGCTGCCCACAGCAATAGCCAGCGCGCCGGCCAGATCCACCTGCCAGTAATTTTTCTCGGCGTCTGGAGACGCGGCAACCAGCTTCAGCTTCCGGGCTGCCAGCCAAGCCAACGCCTCCTTTTCGGTAGTGGGGATAACCTTCAGGGAAAACACCGCCCCGGTGCTGTTGCGGATCGCCTGCGGGCCATAGGGGTCGAGCCCGCCAACCAGCAGGATAGCGTCTGCCCCGGCGGCGTCGGCGGAGCGTAACAGGGCCCCGAGGTTGCCAGGTTTCTCGAGGCCCACGACGATCAGGACCAGCGGGTTTTGAGGCAGCACAAGACCGGCAAGCGACCTCACGGGTTTCTGTGCAACCATCACGAGCCCTGTAGGGTTCTCGCGGCTGGATAGCTTTTTGAACGGGGCGGGGGAGGCTTCGAGGGCCTCCCCTTGAAAGCCTTCAAGCAAAACGTTTTCCTCTTTGGTCAAAAGCTCACGGCAGAAAACGGCGGTGTCGAGTGAAAGGCCGGCCTCGAGGGCGCGCTCAATCTCCCGGGCGCCTTCAATTAAAAAGCGTCCTGCGCGCTCACGCACCTTGCGTTCCCGAAGCTCGGCCAGCGTCTTAATTTTGGGGTTATGAGTACTGGTAATCACAAAAAGGCCTCTACCTGAAGGGCGGTCTACCATACAGCGGGACTCTCAGACAAAAAAGCGCAAAAGCGATAATAATATTTCTGCTAAACCGCATTGCTTCAGGAAGGCAAAAGGAGGACGTATGAATCGAGGACATTATAGGCTTCTGGTGGCTGCCTTGGGAGCACTGCTCTTGGCTGCTTGCGGCCAGGTACAACAGGCCGCCCAGCCGAGTACGGTTAGCGGCGACTACACCGAACAAGTTTCTACCACGCAACAGAGCGACTACGCCCTGGTAACGTTCACCCTTGACGCGGTGGCCGT
>JAMCQK010000119.1:0-4973 GCA_023382135.1 Deinococcus sp. | reverse complement strand
CTACGAGGGCTGGGATCCCACTGGTAAACCCCGCAAAAGGCAACAAGTTCGACGCCAACGACGCCAAAGTGAAGGTCTACAAGGGCCAGCTCGAAAACCAGCACACCAACTTCAGGGCCTACTTGAAGAAGGCCGCCCCCAAAGCGCAGGTGGTGGGTGACTTCTACTACCTGCTGAACGGCGTGGTGGTGAAGCTCAATGGGCACGGCCTGTCCGCGCTGGCGCAAGGGCCTGGTGTGAAAGCCAGTGATTTCTCTTGGCTCTACCGGCCCACCATGAACATTAGCCGGGGCATCATCGGCGCGGATACCCTGGAAAGCATGGGCTATACTGGCGCCGGCATCAAGGTTGGCGTCATCGACTCCGGCATTGACGAGACCAGCCCCTTCTTTGCCTGCAAGGGATCCATTCAGCACAAAGTGTTCGCTTCCGGTGTAGCTTATGGTTACGCACCGGACACCTTGCTGGTGAACGAGCACGGCACCCACGTGGCGGGCACCATTGCGGGTTGTGACTATACCTTCAATAGTGGCCCCATGGCGGGCAGGACAATCAAAGGCGTGGCGCCCGGCGCGGAGCTCTACGACTACAACGTCTTCCCAGGCTTCGGCGGCGGCTACGTGGCCTTTGGGGGAAGCGCCTTCAGCCACGATATCGCCCAGGCGCTTGAGGAAGCCCTGATGGATGGCATGGACGTGGTGAACATGAGCCTGGGCGGGGGCGTTCAAGGCCCGCACGACTTCTTGGCCGAAGCGGTGAACGCGGCGGCTTCCGCCGGGATGGTGGTAGTAGTGGCTGCTGGCAACGAAGGCCCCGGCAAGTACACGCTCTCATCCCCTGGCTCTGCGGCGAAGGCAATCACGGTCGGCGCCAGCACCAACCCCCACTACATCGGGGTTACCATCAACCTTGCCGACGGCAGCTCTTACGGCGCCGCCCTGGGAGACTTCAACGGGTTCGCCCCGCCGGTGAGCGGTGCGGCTTTTGCCGTGGCCAGCCCGGCAAATGGCTGTACAGCAGTGGGCGCGGGGGTTTCCGGGAAGATCGCCATTATTGACCGCGGCGCCTGCACTTTTACCACCAAGGTTCGAAACGCCCAGTCTGCCGGCGCTATCGGCGTGATCGTGGTCAACAACGCTCCGGGCGACCCGATAGCCATGGGACAGGATGGGACTACCCCGGTTCCGGCGATCCCGGCGGTCATGGTTGCACAGGACGACGGCCCAGGCCTGAAGGCTAAAGCGGGTATCACCACCATGAGCGTGGACGGCACCAGCCCCACCGAGATCGTTAGCAGCAATGCGGACTATCTGGCGCGTTTCTCGAGCCGTGGCCCTGTGCCCTACACCGGCATCATCAAACCGGACGTGGTGGCTCCTGGAGTCAACATCCTTTCAAGTGTCTTCGATGGGAAGTTTGCCTTCTTCCAGGGAACCAGCATGGCCACGCCGCACGTGACCGGATCGGTGGCGCTGCTGCTGCAGGCGCACTCGGGCTGGAGCCCGGAGGATGTGAAGTCCGCCCTGGTCAACACCGCCGACCGGCCCCCTCAGCTGGAAAGCAGCCTTGCGGGCGGCACCCTGGCGGGACTGAGCGCGGTGCAGCGCGGCGGCGGGCGCATCAACCTGCCCAAAGCCAACGGTGTGAACGTGCTGATCTCCCCCTCCTCGGTTTCCTTTGGGTACCACAACCTGGGTGGGCTCTCCCAGGCGTCGAGCGTAACCTTGAACCTTCGCTCGGTTAGTGGCGCGAGCATTAGCTGCTCGGCTACCACAGATAGCAGCAGCGTAACCCTCAGCGCTCCGGCGGTGACGGTGAACCCCAGCGGCACGCTCACGGTCTCGTTGAATAATCCCACGGGCCGCTCTGGTGACGAAGAAGGCGAAATTACGCTTAGCTGCGGCGGGCAAGAGCTTAGGATTCCGTGGGGTTCGTATCTGAATCCCCCGGGCAAAGGTTAGCCTGGCAGGCCATTCTGACCGGGGCCTGGGCCCCGGTTTTTTCGTTGCCTCGCGGGCGCTCAGCGTTAATGAAAGACCAGGGTGCAGCCGTACTTATGGAAGCAATCTAGGTAAGATTGTAGTTAAATAAAACCCCGTGCTGTGATAATTGCCAGGCGGTCCTGTCCTGGGCAGGGGAAACTTGACTCAATTAAACTGCTTGGCGATCTTCAGCGCTGCAAGTGTTGTCCCCATAATCCATAACCCCCGGTAGTGGGGTTCCGGCAAGGCGGGCAGCGCTTCCAGCTTGGCCTGATCAGCGACACAGGTTGTTGTTTAGCTCAAAATATCAGTGTTCTTGATGGCGGACAAAGCCGCACCCAGTGCGGTGGCCGAGCCGGCGCCGGCGGGAATGACAGGCCTGGGATCCAGGCGGTAAAACTCCCATACAAGATCCAGAGCATCCCGGATAGGCTTTATGTCAGGCAGGTGCCCGACCACAACAATGCGCTCAAAACCCGCCGCGTGCGCGGCGTTCACGGCGATAACGCCAATTACCTGGGCGGTGAGTTGGACAATGGCGGCGGCCAAGTCTTGGCGCTCCGGTTTTTTGCTCAGGCTGAGCACGCGGCCAAAATTCACCGCGGTGGCGCTTTCGGGCAGGTGCCCGATGCCGCCTCCAAGCGCGTCTTTGAGCGTGGAGTCTACCGCGCCCGGATCCCCTTGTTCCGCAAGCCCGGCAATCTCTTCCGGGTCGCTGGTGCCGATTAGCAGCTTGGAAAGGCCCTGCAAGGTGCCGCCTCCCACGGCGGTGCCGGTGAGGTGCTGAAAGCTGTGTCCCTTAGCGCTAATCATGGCGGTGCCGGTGCCGGCGGAGACTATCAGGGCGGCCTCGAGGCCCGACAACGCCAACCCGCCCAGGCCAATGGCCTCGGCTTCGCCAATTTTTCGAACCGGGGTTCCATCAACCGAATCCGGCAGCTCACGGTGGCGTCCACCGGTGGTTGCAATATACATAAGCTCTCCAGGTTTTACGCCCGCCTGCTCCAGCGCGAAACGCAAGACCTCCAAGCTGGCCCGGCCAGGGGAGGGCAGAGTCCAACTTGCCCTGACGTCTGTGCCTTCGAGGAGCACGAAATCCAAGTTGCTAAGCCCAAAGTCCAACCCCAGCGCCAAACCGGTTCCCCGCAGGTCTTCTGACATGCCGCCATCTTAGGTGTTTTGGTTGTGGCCTTCCAGCTAGCGAGGGAGCAGTGGCCGCAGGTACCTGTACGCTTCGTAGTAATCGAAGGTATAGAGCGAGCCACCGGGCGTGGTGATCTCAAGCACGTCGGGGCCATCGGTAATCAGCCGCCGGAGGAGCAAGATCCCCCCCGAGTCCAGAACCTCCACTTCCGCCGCGCGGTAAAAGGTTTCGGAGGAGCGGCTGCCGAAGGGCGGCTCCCAAGGTCTCGGTACACGTTCGGGAATACCCGGCTCTTCGGCCATAATCTCGGAATCGAGTGCAGGTTCCTCGAAGGGCTGGCTGGGGTCTTCCTCCAGGCGCGCCAGCGCCTCCGCCAGCTCAAGCGGGGGAACCAAGAGCCGCTCCTCGCCGGTGCCGTCTTCCAACACCAACTCGAGGGTTTCACCGTTCTGCTTACGTGCTTTTGCGAACAGCCCGTTGGGTGGAAGCACGGCTTTCCTCCGGCCAAAGTTCACGGATCTCTTTAGGTAAAAGCTTCAGCACGTTGCCGATTTCGCCGTCGGTGAGCCTGTGAGTGAGCAGCTTGAAGACCGCGCGGGCGGCCTCTTCCGGATCCACGTCCGGTTCCAGCAGGGCGTTGGTCTTGAGCGCTCTGTAGACGTGCGCCAGGAAGTTCTCTTTGTGCCGTTCTTTGAGGGGTTTACCAGTGGGATCCCAGCCCTCGTAGTAGAAGCCGCGCACCAGCATGGGAAGCTGCGCTCCCAGTTTGGCGGCCTCTTCCACACCGAGCCGGTCGCGCAGGGCGTGGAGTGTGGCCCGCAACACCAGGTAAGCGCGGTGGCGGTCGTGGGTTTTGAGATCCTCCATGATCTCCTTGAGCCACAGGTGAGTTTTCTGCAAGGTACTCTCGAAGACCTCCAGGCTGTTGCTCATGGTTTCCCCTCTCGCCTTCTTGCTTGGTTATGGGAGGTGAAGCCTCCCAGAGTACGCCCAGGAGGCTTCCGGGTTCAGGCGACCTTTACTTCCACCGTTTTGGGCTTGGCTTCGGGCGTCTTGGGCAGATCCAGCTGAAGAATACCGTTCTTGAAGTTGGCCTGGATCTTGCTCATATCGTAGCCAGCCGGAATGCGGAACGAGCGGAAGAAGACGCCGTACGAGCTCTCAGTGCGCAAGTAGGTCTTGCCCTCTTCCTTCTTTTCCCGCTTGCGCTCGGCCTTGACCGAAAGAGTGTCGTCCTCGATGGTGACCCTGATGTTGTCCTTGTCGATGCCGGGAAGGTGAATTTCAAAGTGTAAGTTCTTCTCGTCCTCGCTCACGTCCACCGCCGGCATGATGGCTTCCCGCTCGCGCACGGCCCGGCCGAACCAGCGGTTCATGCGGTTTTCCAGCTCTTCCACGTCCTGCCGCATGCGCTCCTGCCAGTCCTCGAACTCTTTGAGTGGCTGCCAACGAATCATACTCACCGCCTCCCTTCGCCTCAGGCTATTCCGGCGAACGCAGGCGGGGTAGGGAAGTTTGTCCTAGGCCTGGCCAAATTTCAGCCGCGCGTCCTGGACCAGAACGCCGCTCACGGACACAACCAGCCGGAGTTCCAAGAGCGAAAGCTCCGGGAGTTCTTCCACCAACTGCGAGACGCGGAGCACCAGTTCCTGTAATGCGCCTAAATCGGCCTTACCACTGAGGGGCTCGAGCAGTTCCAAGGCGTCCAGGTCGGTGAGCGGGGTGATGCGCGTGGCCAGCCGCATGGGTCCCAGCGGGAGCCCCACCAGGCTTAGTGAGAGTGCGGGTCCGAAGAGCGGGTCGGTGTCCACCGAGAGGCGGCCCCCGGGGCCCCCCGGCCCGCCCCC
>JAMCQK010000063.1 GCA_023382135.1 Deinococcus sp. | reverse complement strand
CTTCGCAAAACACGCCGGCCTGGGGCTCGAGCTGCGCGAGCTTCACAACGTGCCCAACCCCATGTTCTACGGGGTGAATCCAGAGCCCATTCCGCAGAACCTGGCCACCATCATGGCGGTGCTCACAGTGGAAGCGGGGAGCACCTTCGCCGCCGTGACCGACGGCGACGCCGACCGTATTGGCGCGGTACTGGCGGGGGGGAAGAATTTCAATTCGCACCAGATTTTCGCTGTGTTGATGAAGCACCTGGTGAGCAAAGGCCAGAGGGGCCGCGTGGTAATGACCTTCTCGGTCTCGCGGGTGGTGGAGCTGCTGGCGGCAAAGCTTGGGCTGGAGGTATTGACCACACCCGTTGGCTTCAAGTACGTCACCGACGAATTCCTGAAAGGCGATGTGCTGATTGGCGGCGAGGAGTCGGGTGGAATTGGCGTAATCGGCCATCTCCCAGAACGCGACGGGATTTTAAACGGACTGCTTCTGCTGGAGTCTGTTGTAAAGTCTGGCAAAAGTTTAGGCGCACAGTTTGCCGAGATTGAAGAAATGATTGGCTTCAAACACAACTTCGACCGGCTGGACCTGCGCCTTCCTTCGATGCGGTTCTCAGATGAAGTGATGGAAAAGGCCAAGAACCCGGTAAAAATTGGCGGGCAGACTGTGACCAAGGTGGAAACGCTGGATGGCGTGAAGTGGCACTTTGGCGACGACGGCTGGATTCTCTTCAGGGCCTCGGGGACTGAGCCCGTTCTAAGGATTTACTGCGAGGCCCAGGAAGAAGGCATCGTGAAGAAGGTTCTGGCCGAGGCAAAGAAGCTCGTTGGCGTCTAACATGAGCAGGGCAAAGTTGCCTGGTGGGTCTGTGCAAGCTTCAACTGGAAATAAAGAAGCGGGACTTCGACCCTAACCTCAGGCGAGGTTGCTTCCAAAACTCATTAAGGAGGCAAGTTTGCCCCGAGGCCATCAGAAGCAAGACGAGGCTGCAGAAGGCTTTGTTGCCATCAACAAAAGCTTGCGGCCGTTCGCAGAGAGCGCTCGGGACACTCGGCTCAAGAGCCCACCCGCCATTCATGCCGGCCAGCATCGCAAAAGCTAACGACCCGGCTTCTTGGCGGAACAAGAACCTTCCAGGCTTTTGCAGCCGAGGCCGGAGGAGGGTTGCGGCCAGCCGTATGCAGGGGGTGTACGCCGGGTCTTGCAAGACAAAGCCCGGCGGAATCACCCCGAGGGGCGGTTCTAACGATACAGACCGGGGTTTATCCGCCCTTACCCTAAGGGGATGAGAAGGAGCTGACCCGCGGGTTCGCAAACTTCTGATCCAAAAGTTATCGGCGCAAAGCTATTTTGACTTTTCTATGGCCTCCTTGCCGGCTAATATCTACTAAACCGGCATGAGCCAGACTGCCAAGTTCAAGAATGAGCTGAGCTCAGCAAGCATATGCTGGCAGCCTCGAGATAGCCTGGCTTTCAAACACAGAAGATTTGCCCGACTCTCAACCTGCTTCAGACCTTCAAGCTAAGACCTTCTGCCTCGGGCTTGTTCATGGGCTGTGCGCCCCCGCCACAAACTCACCCATTCCATGCAGCTCAATGGGCTGTCCTTGCCAGGTGCCCGTACCCGCTTCGGCGCCCTCCCAATAGGCTACGCGCGTGGTCTTGGGGAGCAACTCCTGTTCTTTTCGAACCGGGCGGAGGACGGCCTCGAGGCCGTCCGCCTTAACGCCCCACGAAAGTACGTAAGTACGTCCGGTTGGCGAGGTCCAAGACTCAATTGGTGTCATCGAGAGACTGGCCAGCGGTTGAATTGATCCATCGGGAGCAGTCATGGTGCCGCTAAGCTGAACCACCTCGCCTCGTGGATTCTTCACGCGGTAGAGCATCAGGTCCCATCCATTGGAAAGGTGCAGCCCAAACCAGTCCCAAAACGCTGTACGCCCCGAGTACTGGTCGCCCCACTGGTGGTCCATCCAAGCCTGGCCTTTGATGTTGCGGCCATCCACGCTTCCTTCCAGCGCCAGGCGTGTGTGCGAAAGGTAATACATCCGGCCCACTTCCGCGCTACCCGAGTAGCCTGGAGGGTGCACCACCGCTGGCTTCAACGGCCTCAAAACCAGCTTGAGTGGCCCAGCATCCAGCACAAACCCGCTCGCTGTCTGGCCGAACTTCCAGCCATTATGGTCAATTGAAATCGGTGGATACAAAACATTTGCTCCTTCGATCTTGTTGAAATCGTCTCCTTGTTCTATGAATTTAATCTGACCCGTTCGCAAGTCGGTAATAGCGATATGTGAAGCAAACAGGGGATTTGGAAAGAGCAACGTTGCAGGGATGAAGCCAAGCAAGGTGTAACTCGGTGGCGCGTAGGCCTTGAAAAAGGCCCAGTGAAAAGCCAGTTGTTCCTCCGGCAGGTATGCCGAAACGTAATACCACTCAACCGCTGCTTGATGCAGACCCCAGTCGTTCTTCGTGTCTGGCAGCCGGGCCGGGTCAACAGCCTGCAAGGAAGGCATACATGCTGCCAATAAAAGAATCAACGGAACCAGCTTCCGCATAACTCAAACTTAGCAGATTTGCGCTCGCCAGATTCCGCTGCGCCCTGTAGTCTGTTCCCGTGACCGACACCCACTGTCACCTGGATTATTTTGAACCGGAAGAACTCGATGCGGCGCTCGAAAATGCCAAAGACTTCCGCGCACTGGTAAGTGTTGGCATTAACCCAGAACGCATTGGGCGGACACTCGAAATTGCTGGCCGGGCACGGAATATATATGTTGCGGCCGGGCTGCATCCCACCGAAGCCCAGCACCTGGAGGAAGCAAAAAATCAACTGGCCGAACTAGCCAAGCACCCTAAAGTAAGGGCTATCGGAGAAACCGGCCTGGACTTTTATTGGAAACCAGAAACACGAGACAAGCAGTATGAGGCCCTGGATTTTCAGGCTGCACTAGCGGACAAGCTGAATCTTCCGCTGATTTTCCATATACGTAGCCCCAATGGGGATGACCGGGCAGAAAGAGAGATCGCCGACTGGCTCAAGTTGCACCGGCCCAGGCGTCTTGTGCTGCACGCTTTTGGCGGCCACCAAGTCCTGGCTCAAATTGGCGGCGACCTGGGTGCTTGGCTAGTTCGGCCAAAAAGAACATTCAGGCACGGGAGGTAGCCAAGGTCCTGCCGGTGGGAAAACTACTGGTAGAAACCGACTCCCCCTTTTTGCCCCCGGAGCCTCACCGCGGCAAGCGCAACCAGCCGGCCTTCGTGCGGTTTACGCTGGCAAAACTCGCCGAAGTACGAGAAGTACCGGTAGAAGTACTCGAACACATCACCGATAGCAACGCGGAAACCTGTTTTGCCTTTCGGGAAAATTAGCTTGACCACGCGCCTTTCACCACGTAGACTACCTCTCAACGTGAACACCCATCTGAATAATAATGACTACTAGTTGGGGGTAGCAAACCTTCCCCCGGTCCCGTCTGGTGCCGGGGGATTTTCCTGGGAGAAGAAATGCAACGCACACTGGCCAACCAAATTTCAGAGAATGCCGGCAAACAGGTGATGTTACTGGGGTTCTTGCATTGGAAGCGGGACTTGGGCGGTGTCCAGTTTGCGCTTTTGCGTGACCGCACGGGAATTGTGCAGCTGGTGCTTACCAAGGGCCAGAAGCTGCCCCTGGCGGAGTCGTGCATCCAGGTGACGGGCCGGGTGGTGCAGAACGCCAAGGCGCCTGGCGGGTTTGAGGTGCTGGCGGAAAGCGCCGAAGTTATCTCGCAAGCCCTCGAACCAACACCGGTAGAAATTCCCAAAGAGGAGTGGAGAGCCAACCCCGAGACTTTGCTGGAGTACCGGTACGTAACTTTGCGCGGCGAAAAAGCCCGCGCTCCGCTAAAAGTCCAAGCTGCTTTAGTCCGCGGCTTCCGCAAGCATTTGGAGGCGGGCGGCTTTACCGAGATCTACACGCCGAAGCTGGTCTCGGCGGGTGCGGAGGGCGGAAGCAATCTTTTTGCGCTCGACTACTTTGAGCAGCGGGCCTATCTGGCGCAGTCGCCGCAGCTATACAAGCAGATTATGGTCGGCGTATTCGAGCGCGTGTACGAAGTGGCGCCCGTGTGGCGTGCCGAGGAGCACTCGACCAGCCGGCACTTGAACGAGTATTTGTCGCTGGACGTGGAGATGGGTTTCATCCAGGACGAAGATGATGTGATGGACCTGGAGGAAGGCCTGCTGCAGACCATGCTCGAGGAAGCCCATATGTCGGCTGGCGCGGAGATCAAGCTGGTCGGGCACGACTTCCCTACCCCGCCTAAGGAAATTCCCCGCATTACCCACGCGGAGGCGCGAAAGATTCTGAAGCAGCTTGGCACGGGCGTTGGGCAGGACCTGAACGACGAAGCCGAGCGCGCACTCGGTGGATACTTGAAGGAAAAATACAACTCTGACTGGGTTTTTGTAACCAAGTATCCGCAGGGTGTCAGGCCTTTTTATACCCATCCTGAGCCAGACGGAACCACCCGCGGTTTCGACCTCCTGTTCAGGGGCCTGGAAATTACCTCGGGCGGGCAAAGGATTCATAAGTACGACGAGCTGGTAGAGAGTTTGAAGCGGAAAGGCAACGACCCAGCGCAGTTTGGCGGGTATCTGGAAGTCTTTAAGTACGGCATGCCCCCGCACGGGGGATTTGCCATCGGCGCCGAGCGCTTCACCCAGAAGCTTTTGGGGCTACCGAATGTTCGTTATGCGCGGGCGTTCCCGCGGGACCGGCACCGGCTCACGCCGTAGCACCGCAAGATTGTTCGGTTTCTGTTCAGTAACATGGCCTGGTTATTGCAAATAAAAGTTTTTGCAAGTCTTCCCCCCCCAGCGCCTCGGAAAAAACCGCTTGATGTATCCCTCCTCCCCCAAGCGCACCGCCTGCAACACTGCCAAGGACGCGAACGCTTAGAGGGCTTCACCCGGCTAATAACGAGGCAAAGGACACGCCGTGTTGATGCCGTGACTCCGAGAGACAAGCGCAGAGATCCTGTCCAAGCCCTATTGAGGTTGATCGGGCGGACCCTTTGAAGCCGCTCAGCAGGCAAACACTGCCCATGGGTGGTGAATAAGGTCCGCTATTCATTGTCCGGGCTGGCCCCAAAACACTTCTGCCCGGTCAACGCCTATTGTCCTTTGGCTCCCAATGGCCGGTTCAACCCCTTAGCCGCACCCTGAGCCCGAGCGCCCTGGCACAGACCCAGTACAGGGCCAGGCCAGCAGCACCGCCAACCACAAGCGGGGGAATGGACTGAAGGGCGGTTACAGGACTCCCGAATAATCCGGCAAGGAAAAATGCCAGCAGTCCCGCAGGGATAGCGCATAAAGCGGTCTTGCCAACGGCCTCGAGGCCTTCTCCCATCGAGAACAACCTCAGCAGTTCGAGCCTGCGCAAGTAAAGCAGCAGGCCAACCACGCCCGCCACCGCTGTCGCGAGGTTCAAGACAAATAATCCGGAATCGCGAAGGAGAAAGTAACCCGCAAGGTTAAGCGTCAGCACCAAAGACGAGATACGCACCGCCCGGCCCACCTCTCCCACCGCGTAAAAAGCCCTCAGGAGCAGCAGGTTGACCCCCCAAGGCAGCAGCGCAAAGCCCATGGCCTGCAAGGACTGGGTGCTGTAGGCGGTGTTTTCCGGCGTAAGCTTGCCAAACCAACCAAGCAGCCCCACCACAATCCAGGGCCCAAGCCCCACCATGAGCGCGCTCGCAAGTCCCAGTGGGACAGCAACCCGCTCCACCGCGCTGCGGAGCAGCGTTCGTAAAGCATGTTTATCTCCACTCGCGCCCAGGCCGGAAAACCTTGGGTAAAGGGCCATTGCCGGTGAAACCGCCAGCAGGCCCAGACCCATCTGGAAGATCACCTCGGCGTTATAGAAACCCGTCAGGGCCGCGGTAGGATAGCGGCTCAAGATGTTGGTTAATACCAGGTTGAGAAACTGCCTCAGCGAGGTGGTGAACACAAAAGGCCCCATGCGCAAGAGCGCTTCTCGAATCGCCGGGTGAGTTCTGGCCTCGAGGCCGAAACCTTTTAAATAGGGCAGTTGCACCAGGGCTTGCAGCAAGCCGCCGATAGTCACCGACAGCCCAAGCGCGGTGGGGTTTCCCGGAAACAACAGCATCAGCGCAATGCTTCCCAGGTTGAAAGCCAGGGGGCTAAAGCTGGAAGCACCGAAGCGTTCGTCCGCCTGCAGCACCGCGGTAAACAAGGCCGCCAGCGAGATGCCCAGCAAGAACGGCACAATCAGCCGGGTGAGGTAGACCAGTTGATCAAATGCCTCTGGCCTTGCCAGATAGCTTTGGTCCGAGAGCAGCAGGCGAAGAATCCAGGGCGCAGCCGCCCATACCAAGCCCAGGATGATCAAGTTAAGGCCCAGCAGAAAAGCGCCAAAGCGCCGAATGAACACCTTTGCTTCGCGCTCGGGCAGTGATTTAAGGACCGGGATCAGCGCATTCTGAACCGCGCCCTCAGCCAGTATTTCGCGGAACAGATTGGGAACGCGGAAAGCGACGTTGAAGGCATCTTTGAGCTCATCCGGAAACTTGCCGTTGAACACGGCTTGGCGCACCAGGCCCAGCACACGGCTGGCAAAAGTTCCCGCCATCACCACCAGGGTGTTTTGAAATAGTCTGCCGGATCGCATAAGAAAGTAGGGTGCAAGGCTTGTGGCTTAGGAAGCAGCGGTTCGATTGCCAAGCCGGGTGATGGGCATAAGGAGCATCTTTCCCAAAGCCTGCTTCAGGTTCAAGAGAAGACGCTGCCAGATCTTGAGGCCCCGGTACAACATAACCTCTGCTGCCATAGCCGTTCACTAAACCCTACACCCTAACGCCTAAGTATCTCCAGTCAAAGTTTGTCGAAAGGCTCGAAAAGCCGCGCTGTGTTCCCTGCTCCCTCTGGCCTTAGTAAGTTCGACCCTTCGGTCAGACTCACCATGGAGATGCTTAGTCGCGCCAGGAAATTTTGCTTCCAGAAGGATGTTTCTCTACAACCAGCCTGGCAGGTAGCCGCTCCGCCAGGGCTTCCACGTGTGTTACCACACCCACCAGGCGGCCGCGCGTGGGCAGGGCCTCGAGCACACCCGCCACCTGGTCCAGCGTGTCCGTGTCGAGGGTGCCAAAACCTTCGTCCAGAAAAAGCGCACCTATGCGGCCTTTTGACAAATGCTCGGAAAGCGAAAGCGCCAAAGACAGGCTGGCCAAGAAGCTCTCGCCGCCCGAAAGCGTCCTCACCGGTCTTTCCGATTCGGTCCAGCAGTCTTGCACCAGATACTCGCCCTCCTGCAGCTTGAAACGGTAGCGCCCGCCGGAGAGTTCTGCCATCAGCTCGGAGGCCCGGCGCAACAGACCCGCCTGGTACTTTTCCAGCAGGTAGTCCTGGAAGCGGTCGCCCTGCAAGTCTCGCGACAGCCTTTCCCAGGTGTCAATCTGCGCGTCCAGTCCGGCCTTTGCGGATAAAAGCTCGCGCCTGCGCTTGAGGCTGGATGCGAGCCGCGCAAGCTCGGCCTCGAGGCCTACCCTTCTGCCGTGCGTCTCTTTTGCCGCCGCCCTCAACGCCTCCAACTCGCCCCTGAGCTTGAAAACTTCTTCCGCCGATACCGGCTGTTCCTTCCCCAGCTCCGCATCCAGCGCCTTCAGCCGCTTGTGTACGTATTCGAGTTCCGACTGATGCTTCTGGATGCGCTCGGAAAGGGCGCTGCGCTCCAAGGGTGATAGCCTCGCGGCCTCAATTTGACCGAGATCGCTAAATCCAGCAGTGGCTGCCGCCGTGCCAAGAACTTCTTTCAAACGGGCAAGGTTTGTCTCGGTGGCCTTAATCGCCTCGCTAAGGGCGATGGTGGCGGTGGTAGCGCTCTGCAG
>JAMCQK010000148.1 GCA_023382135.1 Deinococcus sp. | reverse complement strand
AGAAACTTTGCTGGCGCCAGCACCAACACAAACTCTCCTCGTGGCCCGGTAAAGTGCGCCAGCGCTTCTGCCAGGCTTCCCCGGAAAATTTCCTGGTGCATTTTGGAAATCTCGCGGGCGATAGCAACGGGGTGTGTCTCACCAAAGACCGAGGAGAACGCCAGCAAAGTTTCTTTCAGGCGGTGCGGAGATTCGTAGATCACCACCGTGCGGCCGCTCTCGAAGAGGCTCTGGATGCGCTCGCGGCGCTCCTTGGGCTTCTGGGGCAGGAAGCCTTCAAACACAAACCGCGCGGTTGGAAAACCCGATGCCACCAGTGCCGGAACAAACGCAGTGGGCCCGGGTAAAACCTCCACCTGCCAGCCAAGAGCAATGGCAAGCTTTACCAGCTCCGCGCCGGGGTCGCTGATGCCCGGCGTACCCGCGTCCGAGGCATAGGCCACGTATTGATATTTCTCCAATAGCCCCTTTGCCCGCTGAAGCGTGTGCTGGTCGAGCCTGGTGGTTGGGGTCTCGATGCCGAAGTGCTTGAGCAGGTTCCCGGTATGGCGCGTATCTTCGCAGGCCACCACCTCGGCCTCGCGCAGAACCTGCAGGGCGCGCAAGGTGATGTCCTCCAGGTTTCCGATCGGCGTGGGCACCAGGACCAGTCGCATCTCTTCAGTCTATAGAGCCGCCGAACATCCGCTTGCAAGGGGGCGGTGGACCGTGCCAATGCCAGCCCAGGAAGTAGACTTAGCTTCAGGCAGGTTTGGGTTAATGCGGTCTCGGCCAGTAGCGGTAAAACATTCGGGGCAGAAAACCCGCCGCACCCCAAGGCGGGTGGCCAGGCGTCAAGTGGTCTCGGCGGGGGGCGTGGTGCTTAGAGAGCGCGCAGGCGGCCTCGAGGTCTTGGCGATCACCATCCGTTCGGGCCGGATCTGGAGCCTGCCCAAAGGCCAGGTGGAAAAGGGCGAACGCTACGCACAGACAGCTGTGCGCGAAGTACGCGAGGAAACCGGCATCGAGGCCAAGGTGCGTTCGAGCCTGGGCCGGATCCGCTACCACTTCGTGGTGAAGGACGACACCGTACCCGTGACCGTGGACAAAGAAGTGCACTATTTTCTGATGCGCTACCAGAAGGGTGAGGCCCGCCCCCAGCTGGCCGAGGTGGAAGGAGTAGCCTGGCTCCCGGTGGCCGAGGCCGAGCACAAGCTTTCCTATGCCAACGAGAAGCGGATGCTGGCCAAAGCGCTCGTTCAGTTGGCGGCGGAGAAGAACCGCATCGCCCCGGGCGCTAAGGGCGCCTAGTGTCCCGGAGAACTTTTGCCGTCCTGTTTGCGGTTAGGATAAGCTAAAGGGTTCCTCAGGAGGCGAGAATGGCGCTAGGCGAACACATCAAAGAAATCATCACCCCGGAAGAAGCCGATAGCTTTATTGATTCCAACCCGGTGGCCGCTATTTTTAAAGCGGGCACCTGCCACAAAACCATGCAGGGCTGGGGCAATGTGGAAATGCTTTTGCGGCAGCGGGACGATGTCCCCGTGGGCATTATCCGGGTGGTGGAAAACCGCCCCGCTTCCAACCGGGTCGCGGAGCGTAGCGCGGTGGCACACCATTCGCCGCAGATCATTTTGTTCAAACGCGGCAAGCCCGTGTTTGATCTGGACAACTGGGATATCACTTTGGAAAATCTTAAACCCTTGTTCGATGCCCACCTGCCCGCTAATGGAGCAAAAGCGGCCAAGGGAGGGGCGGTCTCGGATCTCGAGGCCTACAAACGCCTGCTGGACCAGTACCTCGCAGGCGCTATCAGCGAACAGGACTTCAAGTGGGTCTACCTGAACACCTTCCGCGAGGACGCCAGCCTGCGCTCACAGGAAGAGTTCGAACTTTTGAATAGCTTGTTCGGGAACCCGGACAGCCACCATATCCACCCGGCGGCTATCATGGCCTACGACGCCGGCCGGCCAGGGGTGGACCCGCTTACCGAAAGGGCCAAGGCTCTGCGCGAGCGCCTCAACACCTTGTAAGGCCGGACAAAACTAAAACCCTGGTTCGTGGGCCGTCTGTTTGAGCAGACGGCCCGCTGCTTCTTCCGGGGTGAGTTCGCCAGCCGCCACCAGGGCCACCAGGTCTTTCCCCGCCAGGGTTCTTCTTCTCCCCCACTCCTGGATCACGCTCTCCACCTGGAAGCGGGCGCGCTCCAAGCGGTGAGCTTCCAGCAGGTTGTGCTTGATGAGGTGGGCGTGGTGGGCCTCGAGGCCTTCGAACAACCCGGCAACGCCGTCGCCCTTGGTGGCGACCACAGAAAGCACCGGGGGCTTCCAGCCGCCAGGACGTGCCGGGGCGATTTCCAGAGTGATCTTGAGTTCCTGCACCACCCGCTCTCCGCCGGGGAGATCGAACTTGTTCACCACAAACAGATCGGCAATCTCCATCACCCCGGCCTTGAAGGCCTGCACCGCATCGCCGGAAGCGGGGGTCAGCACCAGCACGGTGGTGTCGGCCACGCGCGCGATATCCACCTCGCTCTGGCCTACGCCTACGGTCTCCACAAAAATGCGCTCGAAGCCAAAAGCTTCAAGCAGCGCCAGCGCGCCCACCGCGGCCCCCGCAAGCCCCCCAAGCGCCCCACGGCTCGCCAGCGAGCGGATATACACGCCGGCGTCCTGGTGGTGGCGCATCATGCGGATGCGGTCGCCCAGAATGGCGCCGCCGGTAAAAGGACTGGATGGATCCACCGCCAAGACCGCCACCTGTTCGCCCCGCTTGCGGGCTTCCTCAATCAACCGGTCGGTCAGGGTGCTCTTGCCCGAACCTGGGCTTCCGGTAAGGCCGACCACCTTGGACTTCTTTCCGCCGCGAAAAGCCTTCAGTACCGCCCCTGCCGCCCGATGGCCGGACTCCACCAGGGTGATGGCGCGGGCGAGCGCGCGGGTGTCGCCCGCCCGCAGGCGCTCGGTCAGCTCGGCTGGATCCATGGGCCTATTCTAGGCCGCTGGCGTTGTTACCCCTCAAGTGGTGGCGATGCAGGCCACTTCCACTGCAACATCGCGGGGCAGGCGCGCCACCTGGATCGTCGCACGCGCGGGATAGGGCTCGGAAACGTACTCCGCGTAGACCTTGTTGAAAGCGGCAAAGTCGTTCATGTCGCGCAAATAGGCGGTCACCTGCACCACTTTAGATAGCGAGGAACCGGCGGCCTCGAGGACGCCCTTAAGATTCTGCATCACCTGCCGGGTCTCGGACTCAATTCCGCCCTGGACCAGCTCCCCCGAGGGCGTGAGGGGAATCTGGCCGGAGCAGAACACCAGGCCGGCCTGTTTGATTGCCTGGCTATAAGGTCCAATGGCCTGGGGCGCGTCAGCAGTGCCAATCTTTTCCATGCGCCAAGCTTATCCCATGGGAACCGCCGCGCAACAGGCTGTCGAGAAAGTATCTTGGATCCCGCAACTACCGCTGGAATCAAACCAATGCGATGGAAAACCGGTACCCGCTTGATTCAACCCAGCCTGGCCCAAAAATGTTCAGCGAAAAGGCTGGATAGGTATGCCGTTCTGCCCGTACTGGTTGTAAAGCACATAAGCCAAGAGCGCCAGCCACAGCAGCAGTAGAAGCACCAGGCCGAGCCTGTCGCCGGTCCTGGCGCGTCCGGGAGGGTTCTCTTCGCCTGTCTGCCCAGGCAGGCCAGCGTTCAAGGTCTCGGGCGCGTCGCTGATAGAAAGCCGGATAGGGCCGGCGGCACCTTCCAGCGGCAGAGCATAGGAACGTTGTCCTGCGGGCACCTGGCCGCCGACCGCCACTACCATCACGCTGATGTTGTCGGGGCCGCCCCAGGCATTCGCAAGCTTTACCAGTTCAGAGGCGGTGGCACTGGGACCGCTCTTTTTGAGCACTTCCAGCAGCACCTTGTCATCGAGAACGCTGGTAACCCCGTCGGAGCAGAGCAGGAAAACATCACCCGGCGCAACCTTTAGGGCTGAAATGTCCACCTTCACCTCGGGGAAGGAACCCAGGGCGTTGGTAATCACGTTCCGCCAGCGGTGGTGGCGGGCCTCCTCGGGTGAGAGCAGGCCCTGGCGCATCCGGTCCGCCACCCACGAGTGATCGTCGGTAAGCTGTAGCAGCTCGCCTCCGCGAAACAAATACGCCCTCGAGTCCCCCACATGAGCAACCAGGGCGTAAGGAAGATCCAAAAGCAAGGTGGTGGCGGTAGTGCCCATCCCGCGCGATTCCGGCCTCTGGCCGTACGAATAAACTTCCTGATTGGCCCGCTCGTAGGCCTCCACCAGTTGCTGGGGCGAGGGCTGGCCCACCCTGAGCTGGGCCTGAATGGTGTCCACCGCCAGCTTGGAGGCAAGCTCCCCGGTCCGGTGCCCACCCATGCCGTCCGCAACAATAAAAACTCCGCCAGAGGGCGTAATCTGGTACCCCACAGCATCCTGGTTCGCTTCTCTGCGGCCAGGATCGGTTAAATATGCCACCGAAACAGGCTCGGTGTGCCCAGAATCGAGCATAAGAAAAGTATACGCGCCCACGCATAGTCCACCGGTCGTTGGCCAAACGCCAAAAGGGTGAGCGGGAATGAGGTAATCTAGGATGTTGGACCCACAGGCACTCCGGGTTTAGGGGTGCGTTTTCAGGAGATCAGGATGACCGATACCGAGCTCATCGACGCCCGAAACAGGCTCACCGCCGAAGAACAGGTCTCCCTAGAAGACCTGGAAAGCCGCGAATGGGTCGAGTCCCTGGATTACGTGCTTAAAAGCGGCGGCCGCGACCGCGCCGTAGCCTTGCTCGAGGCCCTCGATCGCTACGCCTACCAGCACGGCGTGGCTCTTCCCTACAAGCTGCAAACGCCCTATATCAATACTATTCCCGCCAGCCAGCAGCCCGCCTACCCCGGCGATCTAGAGCTGGAAAAACGCATTGCCAATATCCTGCGCTGGAACGTGGCCGCTATCGTCACCCGCGCCAACAAGAAAGCGGATGGAATCGGCGGGCATATTTCAACTTACGCCTCCATTGCCGAAATCATGGAGACCGGCTTCAACCACTTTTTCAAAGGCCCCGACGCCGGCCTCGACCGCGACCTGGTATTTTTCCAGGGCCATATGTCTCCGGGAGTCTACGCCAGGGCTTTCCTTGAAGGCCGACTGAAAGAAGAAGACCTCGAGAACTTCCGCCGCGACCTCGCCGCTGGCCCCGGGCGCGCACTCACCAGCTACCCTCACCCCTGGCTGATGCCGGACTTCTGGGAGTTCCCCACGGTCTCCATGGGCCTTGGGCCAATTCAGGCAATCTACCAAGCGCGTTTCATGCGCTACTTGGAGGATAGGGGCCTCAAGCCGAAATCAAGCTCCAAAGTCTGGGCCTTCCTGGGCGATGGCGAAACCGACGAGCCCGAGAGTGTGGGCGGGCTTCACCTGGCGGGGCGCGAGGAACTGGACAACCTGGTCTTTATCGTAAACGCCAACCTGCAGCGCCTCGACGGCCCGGTGCGCGGGAACTCGAAGATTATTCAAGAACTCGAGCGCCTCTTCCGGGGCGCCGGCTGGAACGTGATCAAGGTAATCTGGGGTTCCAAGTGGGACGAACTCCTCGCCAAAGATACCGATGGAGTTTTGATTGAGCGTTTCGAGCAGCTGGTAGATGGCGAGAGCCAGCGCTACGCCGCATACGGCGGGCCGGAGCTACGCGAAAAGTTTTTCAATTCCCCGGCGCTCAAAAAACTGGTCGAGGGTTGGGCCGACGAGCAGCTGGAAGAGCTCACCCTGGCCCGCGGCGGCCACGATTTCCACAAGCTCTACGCCGCCTTCAAAGCCGCGGTGGACCACCGGGGCAGCCCCAGCGTGATCATCGCGCGCTCGGTAAAGGGTTACGGTATGGGGCCAACATCCCAGGCCAAGAACGTGGCCCACCAAGTCAAAAAACTCGGCGAAGAGGACCTAAAGGAAGCGCGCGAGTTCTTGGATATCCCTATCCCGGAAGAAAAGCTCAAGGACGTCCCCTACTATCACCCAGGCAAAGAGAGCCGTGAGGTGCGCTACCTGTTAGAGCGCCGAAAAGCGCTGGGTGGCTCGGTGCCCGAGCGCCGGGTTCGCGCCGCGCCACTCAACACACCGGACGCGAGCTTCTTCGAAGAGTTCTACAAGGGCAGCGAAGGCCGCGAAATTTCTACCACCATGGCTTTCGTGCGCATGCTGGCAAAAATGCTCCGCCACCCGGAAATCGGCAAGCTGGTGGTTCCAATTGTTCCCGACGAAGCGCGCACCTTTGGCATGGAGGGGATGATCTCGACGGCGGGAATTTACTCGCCCAAGGGCCAGCTCTACGAACCAGTGGACTCTGGAACTGTGACGGTCTACAAGGAATCCAAAACCGGGCAGATTATGCAGGAAGGCATCACCGAAGCGGGCGCAATGGGAAGTTTCATTGCGGCTGGAACCTCTTATTCTCACTGGGGAATTCCAGCTATTCCCTTTTACATCTTTTACTCAATGTTCGGGCTTCAGCGCGTGGGGGATTTTGTCTGGGCCGCCGCCGACCAGCGCACCCGTGGATTCCTATTGGGCGCCACCGCCGGACGCACCACTTTGAACGGTGAAGGCCTGCAACACGAGGACGGCCACAGCCACCTGCTCGCGTTGCCCGTACCCAACATGATGGCTTACGATCCAGCTTATGCCTACGAGCTGGCGGTAATTTTGGAAGACGGTATGCGGCGCATGTACAAAAACGGTGAAGACATTTTTTATTACATCACCGTGATGAACGAGAACTACATCCAGCCCGCCATGCCCGAGCCGCGGGGCAAAGTGCGTGAAGGCGTTTTGAAAGGAATGTACTTACTTAGGAAATCGGGGCTAAAGAAGCCGAAAGGGCGCGTGCAGCTTCTCGGCAGCGGCACCATTTTGAACGAAGTGGTCAAGGCTGCGGCCCTGTTGGAAGGATATGGTGTCGCAGCAGATATTTGGAGTGTGACCAGCTACAAGTCGCTTTACTTCGACAAGATTGAGACCCTGCGCTACAACCGCCTAAACCCCACCAAGCCAGCAAAGAAACCTTATGTGGCCGAGTGTCTCGAAAAAACCGAGGGTCCAATCGTGGCGGCCTCGGACTACCTCAAAGCTTTGCCAGAGTTGCTGTCAGGACATCTTGACCGGCCGATCCAGGCGCTTGGAACCGACGGGTTTGGCCGCAGCGAGACCCGTGAAAACCTGCGCGATTTCTTCGAGGTGGACGCCAAGCATGTGGCCGTGGCGGCGCTTTCGGCTCTGAGCAGAGAGGGCGCACTCGAGGCAAAAACGGTCCAAGAGGCCATCAATAAACTTGGGATTGAGCCCGCGAGGGAGCATCCGCACAAACGCTGATAGCCTGTGGCCGGGGGCCAATGGCTTTTGCTTTTGCTGGTTATAGGCTATATGTAATCGGTGATCGGCGCGACCGAAGGGAGCAACAGTGGCAACCGAAATCAAACTACCTGACTTGGGAGATAACGTCGCCTCGGCGGTGGTGGTGGGCGTGATGGTGAAGGAGGGGGACGGCCTCGAGGCCGGCCAGCCCTTCCTGGAACTAGAGACCGACAAGGCCGTGGTGGAAGTTCCCGCGCCTTCTGCGGGCGTGGTGGAGAAAATTCTGGTCAAACCCGGCGACGAGGTAAAAAGTGGCCAGGTGGTTCTGCTGCTGGGCAGAGCAGCGGTACCGGCCACAAAAACTGAACCATCCAAGCCCGCTGAGGCCGCACCAAAAGCTTCTGTTCCAGCCACGTTGCCCGCGGCCGCCCCCGTTCCAACACCGGCGCCTACCGCCGCCCCCGTAAGCCGCAAGCTCATTCCCGCCGCTCCATCGGTGCGGCGTCTTGCAAGAGAGCTCGGCATCGACTTGTTACAAGTGCCGGGTTCTGGTCCCGCACACC
>JAMCQK010000001.1 GCA_023382135.1 Deinococcus sp. | reverse complement strand
GAGGACCGCCCCTGGGTTTTTCGCCAGCAGGGCTACCCGGTTGAGATTGCCGTCGGAAGGTCCAAGGGACTTCGCTGGGCTCCAGGCACTCCCACGGCCCTGGCCCTGGAAGCGGCGCTCAAGGGCCGCCTTGGTAGGCCCTACCGCTATTTTGGCAACGTCGAGAGCACCCAGGACGAGCTGCGGCGCTGGGCGCAAAAAGGCGAGGCCGAGGGCGCGTTGGTGGTGGCTGAGCGCCAAAAGGCCGGGCGGGGCCGCCGGGGCAAGGCCTGGCACTCGCTGCCGGGTCAGTCGCTCAGTTTCTCGCTGCTGCTGCGGCCAAGCCTGGGCGCGGAAGCGCTCTCGCTTTTACCGCTGGCGGCGGGCGTTGCGCTGCGCGAGGCGGCCGGTGTGGGCGCGCTCAAGTGGCCCAACGATCTGCTGGCTCCCGATGGCCGCAAGCTGGGAGGGGTTTTGCTGGAAGCTAAACTGAGGAAAGGCGTAGCCAGCTATGCGCTCTTGGGCGTGGGGCTCAACGTGCACAAGGCCCCGCCCGAGGCCGCAGCGGTAGCAGACTGGCTGCCCGCCCTAGAGAGGCGGAAGCCTACAAGACCTTCCAAGAAGCCAGCGCCCAGGCCGGTGCCTAGCCGGGTCATTATCTTGTCCAGGTTTTTGAAGGTGTTTGAAGTGCAGTATGCCTTGCTGGCGAAAAACCCAGGGGCGGTCCTCGAGGCCTGGCGGGAGCAGAACTGCACGCTGGGCCGCGAGGTGCGCATCACCACGCCTTCTGGTACCATTTCCGGGACCGCCCGCGATATCGCCGAAGACGGCTCACTTATAGTGGATACACCCCAAGGGCCAAAGCGCGTCTCGGCGGGCGAGGTAGACTTAGTAGGTATGCTCTAAACAGGAGGCTGTATGAACCAGACGCAGGCTCTACCCTTTCTTCCCCTGGCCAAGACGGTGCTTCCCCAGCGCAGCGCACTCAGAGACACGCTGTTGGTGGTCGCGGGCAGTTTGTTCGTGGCGCTCAGCGCGCAAGTAACCGTTCCCATAGAGCCCGTGCCCATTACCGGGCAGACCCTGGGAGTGCTTTTGGTGGGCGCAGCGCTCGGCAGCAGGCTTGGTTTCCTGGCGTTGGCGGCTTACCTGATCGAAGGTGGCGCGGGCCTGCCATTTTTTGCCGGCGGCAAGGCTGGTTTCGGCCAGGGCTTCACCCTTGGTTATCTGGTGGCTTTTCCCTTGGCCGCGGCTCTGGTGGGCTACTTGGTGGAGCGCTTTGGCGCCGACCGCAGCCCACCCAAAACCTTGGGCGCAATGCTGCTGGGTTCCTTGCTCATTTATTTGCTTGGGGTTCCGTGGCTTGGTTACATGCTGCACAAGCTGGGTATGTACCAGGGCATCCCTGCGCTTCTGACTGCGGGGATGAGCAAGTTTTTGTTGGGGGACTTCATCAAAGCGGTGGCGGCTGCGGCGCTGCTGCCTTCGGCTTGGCGGCTGATAAGGAGATAGAAGATTGTTGGCAAAAACGGTGTGCAGGGCGCACCCTAGACCGGGTTTTACGTCATAAAATCAGCCCATGGTAGAAGTACCGGAAATTCCCAGGACCAAAGAAGTAGTCCTTAAATCTTCCGAGACCGCGCTGATTATCGTGGACATGCAGAACGACTTTGCTCACGAAAGAGGCAGCCTGTTTGTCCCGGACGCGCCCAAAACCATTCCAGCCATTCGAAAACTGCTCGACGCTGCCCGCAGCGCGGGGGTGAGAGCGGTCTTCACCCAGGACTGGCACCCAGGCGACGACCCGGAGTTCAAGATCTGGCCGGTGCATGTGGTGCACGGCACTTGGGGGGCCGAGATAGTGGATGAGCTCAAGCCCCGCGAAAACGAAACCGTGCTGCGCAAGGCTCGCTACGACGGGTTTTACGGCACGCAGCTCGGCCACCTTTTGCATCTCTGGGGCATCAAGAACGTGGTGGTGGTGGGTACGGTGGCCAACATTTGCGTGCTGCACACCGCTGGCAGCGCCGCGCTTCGGTGGTACAACGTGGTGCTGCCGGAAGACGGCACCAGTGCGCTGACCCCCTTTGACCTCGAGGCCGCGCTTCGCCAAATCTCCTTTTTGTACCAGGGGAAAATCACCACCGTAGCCGGGGTCAAGTTTGTCTAAATTGCTTTCCGCCAAGGCCGCCAAAATTTTGCACCGCGACCCGGTGATGAAAAAGCTGTGCGCTAAATATCCGCCGTTCAAGCCCAGGCCGGCGCTCCTGTTCGACGCCTTGGCGCGCTCGATTGTCTCGCAACAGCTTTCGGGCAAGGCCGCCGATACCATCTGGAACCGTCTGCTCGGCAAGTACCCCTTGGATCCCAACGCGCTCTACCAGGCCAAAGCCTCCGACCTGCGCGAGATTGGCCTTTCTTGGGCCAAGGCGGGCTACATCAACGACCTTTCGCGATTTGCCCTTGAGGGCGGACTGGAAGACGCCGAGAAATTATCCGACGATGACCTGGTCCGGCACCTCACGCAGATTAAAGGCATTGGGGTGTGGTCATGCGAAATGGTGCTGATGTTTGCGCTGAGGCGGCAAGACATTTGGCCCATTGGCGACCTGGGTATCCGGAAAGCGGCTGAGAACTTGTATAACCTGACAGAGAAAAGAGATTTGCTTGAACTGGGCGAGCGTTTTAGGCCTTACCGCTCGCACGCTGCCTGGTACATGTGGCGCTCGCTGGAGAATCGCTGAAAGCTGAGAACCCAAGTATCTCCATGGTGAGTTTGACCGAAGGGTCAAACTCACTAGGACCAGAGGGAGCAAGGCCCGCCTGCCTGTTCGGCTGACAGGCCTGCTGCGAAGCGGACAGGAACACGGCGCGGCTTTTCAGGCCTTTCGACAAACTTAGACCGGAGATACTCAGGACCTAAGATCGAGCGCAAGCAGCTAATAGCCCAAGCTCGAAAACCTAACGCTGAACGCCCAACGCCAAAAGCTAAATGCCAAACTCCAGAATGTTTAGGTCTGTCAATGCGGCGTATCGGTAGACTCTAGGCATGATATTTAGCTTGCGGGAGTCGGTAGACCAAGGCGAGGTCTCGCTCTTGAGGCGCCTGGAAAGAGAGGGCTTGCCCGTGGTGGCTACCCTTGTCCTTTCGGGCCTCGAGGCCGAGTTCTATCAGCTTTCCAATCTGGCGGAGCAGATCAAGGCGCTATTTTCCGGCGTGTTTGGTGTTCGCATTGATGAAAACAAACTCGAGGCCGCCTGCCGCCAAGCCCAAAAACTGGTGCGGGAAAACTACCTGCTCCCCGAGCGCGCGGATGAGCTGGTGCGCACCCTGGGGAGGGGCGCCTGGAGCGTTCGTTACGCGGCGGAGGAAGAGGCCTACTACGGCAAGACCCCCCAGGAGACCTTGTTTGCCCTCAAACATCTATGGGCGAGCCGCTGGAAAGTCGAAGCGCTGCTAGGGCGAATGCCAACACTTGCTCCGCCGGAGCTGCCTACATTGGTTCAACAAACGGGAGAAGAGCCGGTCCAGGACGCAGACGCTTCCAGCGCGGCATCCAAAGCCCTTGGTGTAAGTGTGGATGTCTGGACGTGCGGCGGTGTGATAGTCCACGCAAGGAGCCGCTAAGCTATCAGCCCAGCGCAAGAAAGACCACACCGAGCACCATGCCGCTGGCGGCAATAAGGCGCCGTTTTACATCGCCTTCGGCTAGAAATTTTACGCCCAGGATGGCGCCCACCAAGATGCTTACTTCGCGCGCGGGCGCCACATAACTCACCGGCGTGAACTTGAGCGCCGTGAGCACCAGAATGTAGGAAAGCGGGGAGAGCAGCGCTATTCCAAGAATCTCAAATCTGTTTTTTTGCCACTCCATCTTCACCTTTTCCCAGTTGCGTAATGCTACGGGCGCCAACAGAATGGTCCGGCCCACATCGTTCCCCCAGTTGTAGAGAATGGGCGGGATAGCCAGAACGCTGACGGCGTGTTTATCCCAAAGCGTATAGACGGCAATAATTACCCCGGTCAGCAGCCCATAGCCCACAGCAAGCCTCGTCCGCACCTCGTTTCCCGGAGCCCGGCGTCCAAAAGTCATCAAAAATACGCCGGCCACAATTGTAATAGCTCCCGCAAGCGCCAGCGGCGTGGGGTGTTCTTTGAAGAGAACGATGGCGGCAAGCGTGGAAAGTAGCGGCCCAGTTCCGCGGGCCAGAGGGTAGACCAGGGACAAGTCTCCCACCCGGTAGCCGGTCTGCAAGCTCAGAAAATAGGCCAGATGCATGAGTGTGCTGCCGACCATAAAGGCAATCTGCACGCCGCCGAGCGACTGGTGATTGATTACCGCAAGCGTTATGGCCAGCGGTGCGTATAACAAAGTGGCCGCCGCACAGAACAACCACACAAAAGTCGCCCCTCCCCCCGAACGCTTGGCGAGCAGATTCCAGCCTGCGTGTGCGACTGCGGCAACCAGAATCAAGATGATGGCGAGTAGGCTTATTGTGTACTCCTTGCCCTAGATTGTACTGGAAGGGTAGAAAGGGTTAGCTATGTACGACTCCCACGTGCACACCCCCCTGTGCAAACACGCTACTGGAAGCCCCGCGGAATACGTTCGGGCCGCGAAAAAGGTTGGTCTGAAGGGTGTGGTGTTTACCGACCATAGCCCGATGCCCGCCTGGTTTGACCCCGAGGTGCGCATGACGCTGGACCAACTGCCTTTTTATCACGCAATGATTGAGCAGGTGAGGGAACAGGAAACATCGAATTTTTATGTGGGGGTGGGCCTCGAGGCCGACTTCCACCCCGGTACCGAAGACTTTGTGCGGAAGCTGCTCTCGGAATACCCCTACGACTACGTCATTGGCAGCGTCCACTACATCGGCGCCTGGCCGCTGGATCACCCGGCGCACACCGCCGAGTTCGGCTGGCGCGATCTGCGCGAAATCTACCGTCAATACTTCAGCCTGGTGTCCGGTGCCGCCCGCAGCAAACTGTTTCACTCGATTGGCCACCTTGATCTGCCCAAAAAGTTTGGCCATGTGCCGGTGGACGGGTACCTCGATCTAGCCGAAGATGTGCTTCAGGTAATCGCCTCCGAAGGCCTGGCGCTGGATGTGAACACGGCGGGTTGGCGCAAACAGGTATCAGAGCTTTACCCATCACCCGGAGTATTATCCCGCGCCAGGGAACTCAAAATTCCCGTGGTGCTCGGCTCGGATGCCCACCAACCAGACGAAGTTGGACACCGTTTCTCCGACGCTGCCCAGGTGTTATCCGGCGCCGGCTATACCGAGGCCACTGTTTTTCAACTGGCAAAGCCTGTCGCCTATAAACTTGCCAGCGCTCAGCGCTAGGCTATCCGTATGAACCGCAAAGAGCTTGCTGGGATGCTCGAGCACGCCGCCGACCTGATGGAGGTTTTGGGTGAAGGGGAGTTCCGTGCGCTCTCTTACCGCAAAGCGGCGCGCAATCTCGAGAAAATTGAAACCGGGCTGGAAGCGCTGGCGGCAGAAAATTTTGCCGGTATACCCGGTGTGGGCAAAAGCCTGGCCCCCATGCTCAGCGAGATTGTTCAAACCGGTGAATTCCCCTACCTTTCGGAGCTCGAGGGCCGTGTGCCACCAGGCGTGCAGGAGTTCTTTCGTGTGCAAGGGCTAGGCCCCAAGCGCATCCGCGCCTTGTGGGAGAACGGGGTGGACTCGCTGGAAGAACTGATCCGCCGCGCCGAGGAAGGCAGGCTACGGAGTATTCCCGGTTTTGGCGCCAAGACCGAGGCAGGTTTGGCGGAGGCCGCGCGTTTTGCACTCGAGGGCCTGCGCCGGGTACACCTCCCCGTTGGGCTGGAAGCGGCCAAGCTTCTGTTGGCGGATCTAGCCGCTTTTGGTATTCAAGCGGAACTATCGGGGAGTTTGCGCCGCGGCCTCGAGACCATTGGAAACGTTGACCTGGTAGCCCTTGCCGAGCCTTCAGCGGTGATGAAGGCGCTGGGCGGCTATCTGGAACTGTCCGAAGGAAACATTGTGTTTGGCAGGCTGGAAGGCTTGCCGCTCAAAATCTTTTGCGCCGATAGCAAAAATTACGGAACCGTGTTGGCCACATCCACCGGCGCGCCCGCTTTTCTCGAAAACCTGGGACCGCTTCCTCCCGCTTCGGATGAAGTAAGCCTGTTTAGGTTGCTCGCCCGGTCCTATGTCCCGCCCTACTGGCGCGAGATTGAACACATGGGCCTTGAGCCTCCGAGCGAACTCATCAACCAAGATGACCTGTTGGGCCTTATTCACTGCCACACTACCTACTCCGATGGCACCGCATCTCTTAGCCAGATGGCGGAAGCCGCAATTGCGCGAGGCTATCAGTACATGGTGCTCTCCGACCACTCGCAATCCGCGCCGTATGCTGGCGGTCTCAAGCCTGCCGACCTGGAACGCCAGTGGGCAGAGGCGGACAAGCTGAACTCAGAACTCACGCCGTTTCGGATTTTGAAAAGCATCGAGTCCGATATTCTGCCCGATGGTTCGCTGGACTACCCGGAAGAAATTCTCTCCCGGTTCGATCTGGTAATAGGCAGCCTGCACTCTGGTTTTACGCTTTCCCGTGAAGAACAAACCGCAAGGCTTCTCCGCGCTATCGAGAACCCCTATCTAAGCATCTTGGGCCACGCCAGCGGCAGGCTTTTGCTTAGAAGAAAAGGTGTGGATGCCGATTGGGAACGGATATTAGACCGAGCCGCGGAGCGCGGAGTAATTATCGAGTTCAACTGTAATCCCTATCGCTTAGACCTTGACTGGCGGCTGATGCTTACATACCGCCAGCGCTTGAAGTTCTCGCTGGGGCCAGACGCGCACAACCTGGAGGGCATGGAAGATGTCTCTTATGGCCTGATGTTTGCCCGCAAAGCGGGGCTAGCGAAGAAAGATTTGGTGAACACCTGGACGGCCAACCAACTCTTGCAAAAACGCAGATAAAAAGGGCGCTCGTGGAGCGCCCTCGAGCTCACCGGTAAGTTAACGGTTCGCGATATGGGTGGCCTGCTTGTGCAGGTGATCCCGCCTCCCCCTGGCCCCCGGGAAAGGAGGTGTGGGCGTGGGCGGTCGCTACCAAGTGGTTTTGGGTACCTCCTTATACGACGAAGACTTATGGTTTGCGCCGCCAAATAAAACCGCGCTTGTTGGCCTGGATAAAAGTCCTCGTGGCCGTCAACCACCGCGATGGGCGGGGGATATCAACCGTGGTGTAGACAATGTCGGCATCGAGGCGGAACCTCGAGTGAGGCCGAACACGTAGCAAGCGCCTCGAGACAGCCGCGATGATAAAAGATAACCTCCCGAGCGGTTGCTCGGGAGGCCTACTGTCGCGTTCTCAGTATTCGCGAAAACTGAGCTGGACCGGAGTAATAGCTTGCACGTCGAAAAGCTGCACGGTAGGAAAATTTGGCGGTGCCAATGTGCTGCTTGCGAAGCGGCGGTCATAGTCAAAGGTTTCTATGTAGCCGCTTGTGAGATTACCGCTGCCATTGATGACTCCGCGCAACTGGTCGGCAGACTGTACCAAGCTGCCATAGAGGCGCATTTTGCCCTGTGGGCCGCGCGACCCATAGTTCTCGACCGACAGGCCCTTTCCCGGGGTGCCAGCCAGGAAGGAACCCCACAGATAGATATCACTTGGAGCCTTGATAGGGGTATCTTCAATTTCTACGGTGCTGTTCTGCGACATCACCCCCAATACCGTCGGAAGCTGGCTGCCACCGGTGTTGCAGCGAGGTTTGGCTGCCAGGTAGGAACTATCCGAAAGCATCTCGGGGTCACACTCGTAAACCAGGTCGCTGGTCAAGCCAATCTTGTTTATGGCCGTGATATTGAGCTGGGTTTCCGTTGAAAGAGCAGGTCCGATCTGGCTTGGCACGGGATGGTCGGGCGGATTAGCTGGAAGTGGGCCGCTGCGCCCAGGGCCACGCAGGTCAAGTATCGCTCCGGTTACGTAAATTTGGCCGGTGGCCCCGCCGGTGCCCATAGGGGCCGGGCCGTTAGGTGCCCCGCTGTAGGTCTTGGTTGAACCGCCCGGCATCACGATGGTTGTTTGATTGCCGGCATAATCTACCGTGATAACCCACGTGTTGCTACCTTGTTTAAGGGTGTAGATTTGCTTTCCATTTCCACTCGCTTCCAGCTTGAGCTGGTCCAAATTGCCCTGAATATAAATGCCACCCTTTATACTGACACCATCGTTAACCAGGTATACCCCATTGGGGACGCTTGGGTTGCTGCTACAGTTCTTGGCGGGTGGGTTGTGCAGCCCTACTGCTACGCAAATGTCTGATGCTAGCGGCGCAGAGGTGTTTGTGGGGTCCATGCCCAGCGCAGCCCGTTGTTGGGACAGGGAAGATGTTGGCAGGGGTACGTTGCTGGCATTACGGCTAAAACCTTTGGCGAATATGGGTACGGTGCAAGGCGGGCGGGAATCTCCATTTATCCAGGCTGGGCTCCCCAAACCATCGGTGCACGTGCTTCCAGCCTTCCAGTACCAAGCACCACTTTGAGCAGTACTGGCTTCGTCTTTGAACTCCGGTTTACCCCAGAAGCCCCAGTTTTTGTTGGCATGCACTGGGCCGTTGAAGACCGTGCCGGTGGGGAAGAAGCCGGCCTGACCCTGGGCATCGTCTACCAGGAACAGCCAGCGAGAAAGCGAAGGCCGGCCAACCTCGATCTGTAAAATGCCTTTGTCTTGCACCCTGCGACGGCCTTGATAGGCTGTGCCGGTGGAAACCACTGCATAGTCGGCCACATAGCTCTGCTGGGTAGCTCCCATGGTGCGTCCACGGAAGTTCTTAACCTCGTAGACAATCGAGGCGCTTCCGAGACCGTTTAGACTACTCGAACCAAGGCTAGAATAGGCGCTGTTGCCGTTGAGAGTGCTTTGCAGTTGTGAAGATACGGCGGCCCAGCTGCTTTGAGCAATAATCCACTGGGTTGCTGGGTTTGCGCCCAGGTTCATCTTCGGAACGAGCACGGCTTTGATGTCGGCCCTTCCAGGCCCCGCCAGCACATAGCGGGCATAAACTTCACCAGCTTCGGCCACAGCCCGGGCTTGGGCTAGCTGTACGCTGCTGCGGCTTTGTTGGAGATCTCCTAGAGTACCAACAGTCATAATGGCCACGACCGCGAAAACCACCACAGATACGATCAGGGCAGTTATAAGGGCAATTCCTTGCTGTCGCACGCTACCTCCTAAGTTCAACAGTTTCGGTAAGGCTAAAAGTGCCGGGGACCCCACTGTTTGGCAAAGGAACCGCGGTCTGGCCGTCTAGGGTGACCCGAACAGCCCTTACCATTGAGCCGACGTAGCAAACCTTGGTGCCCTTGTTTGCTGTAGATGGGTTGGCGGTAAAAGAAGCGCAGTCGGCTGGCTTGACGGCAGAACCGTTGGCCGCAGATGCGGCGTCTTCCAAGGTGTTATAGAAGATCAGTTTAGAGGCTGGGGTGTTCAGGTTTACGGCAATACCATAAGAGACCTTGAAGCCGGTCACGTCGAAGGCAACAATACCGGTTCGCGGGCCGCCGGTACTCAGGCCAGCGCGGCGGAAAAGCACTGTGCGGCTGGGGTTAATAGGGTCTGGCTGAAGGCTGTAAGTGGCTATTTCTGCTTTGAAAATCTGGGCCTCGGCAGTCCACTGCCCACTAATCTTGCTAGTGTTGTGCTGAAGTTTATCGATAGGCACTGTACCGCATACGCTGTCGTTGGTTTGCCTCTGGGTAATCTCTAAGAGCTCGACCTGGCTCCCGTTGTATAGAAGGCCGAGGTCACCCACATTGAACAGACTCGCATCGCAGACCCGGGTCTCGGCTGAGTTGGTAAAGCTGTTTCCAGGTGGCGCGTCCACGCCGGTTGAAGTGCCGTCCAAGATAACAATAGCGATCTGGTTGTTGGTGCTACAGGGCTGCCCGCTGGCGCAAGGGCTTTGGTTCCAGACGTGCAGGAAAGCCGCCGAGCGCAGGTCTTGTGCCATCATCTGCATAGCGGTGCGCAGGTTCTGCTGAAGTCCGAGGCGCAGGTCTCCGCCGCGCTTGTCCTGCAGCACCGAGGAAAAGACCTGAACCATAATGGTGACCACGACCCCAGTAATCGCCATGGCCAACAGAAGCTCGATCAGCGTAAACCCGGCCCGCCTGAAACCGCCTGAGCATGGAGTATTACTGTTTGACCAAAGTGTCGAGCGCAAAGCTAGCCTCACCTCCTCCTACCTTGTGGTAAAAAGTCACCACCTCCACACGCCAGATCAGTGGGTCGGAAGAAAACTGGCTTGTGCTTACCTGGAACTTATAGGTCTGCCACTCTGCGTTTAACGCTGCGGGGTTCGGGTCTCCGGCTGCGATAAAGGTTGTGTCGGCGCCGTAATCATGGCCGTAGTTGTAGGATCGTGGCACGCTAAAGAAGGTGAAGTCGAGGGTCTTGGCGCGAAAGCGGTCCAACCATGCGTCGGCAGCGGCCACGGCCTGGACCCGGACGCGGTTGTCGGCGTTAATGCGCATGCTAGAGACTATGGAAGGAACGGAAAAGGCAGATACCAGCCCCAAAAGCACCAGCGCTATCAGTACTTCAACGAGAGTCAAACCTCGAGACCGTCCCCTCATAGTTTCACCACCCGTACCGCCCCCACCATGGAGGGTAAGACGCGTAACGTACGGCTGCTGTCAGTGACGCGGATCTCGCCTAGGGCGCTTCCGCCCAGGTTGAAGGTGGCGAAACCGCGGGTATCGAAACTGACGCTGTCTCCAACGCTGACGTTAGTAAGTTTTATTACCCCTCCCAAACTTACTGTTTTGCGAACTGTCCAGGTATTGCCGGTCTCCTCCTCGAGGACGTACCCGTTGGTACTGGTAATGCGTAACCGCCAGCTGTTACTGGTGGACAGGCTGCGTGCCCGGGAACTTTGGATATCCTGCGAGAGGGTCTGGGCAGCACTCTCGAGGTTGAGCTGTTTCTGTAGGCCGAAGAGGGACATTGCGGCAATTCCTGACAGTATGCCCAGCACAGCTATGGAGATGAGAATTTCCACTAGCGTAAAACCAAGCTTATTTCGCACGAGGCCTCCTGCTGATAGCTCAATATACCGAGAGGGCTATAAATTAGTACCCCTAAACGGGGGAATGACACCTGCCCGCGCCTAATTAGGAATATTTACAATGTAGATACTAATAACCGGCCAGAACGATATTTTTGCTCGTCTAACGGTTCGCGATATGAATGGCCTGCTTGTGCAGGTGTTCCGCCGCCTCCATCAAGCCTTCGGAGAGCGTGGGGTGGGCGTGCACGGTGAGCGCAAGGTCGGTTACGGTGGCGCCCATCTCCAGCGCAAGCGCCGCTTCGGCAATCAGGTCGGATGCGTTCGGCCCCACCATGTGCACCCCGAGCAGCAGGTCGGTATCGGCGTCGCCCACCACCTTGATTAATCCATTGGTAGCTTCCAGCGTCATTGCCCGGCCCGAGGCGGAAAGCGGGAACTTGCCCACTTTCACCTGGTAACCCGCTTTGGCGGCCTCGTCTTCGGTCATGCCGACAGCGGCCCACTCTGGTGAGGTGTAAACAACATTCGGGATTTGATAATCGAAGGCGCTGTTTCCCCCCGCGGCGTTTTCGGCGGCCACCAGACCTTCTTTCATGGCTTTGTGAGCCAGAAGCGGCGCGGATGCCACGTCGCCGATGGCGTAAATGCCAGGCGCGCTGGTCTCCATTTTTTGGTTCACTTTAATAAAGCCGCGCTCGCTGAGTTGGACACCGGCGGCCTCGAGGCCCAGCCCCCCGCTCCTCGGTTTGCGTCCTACTGCTACCAGAATTTTGTCCACCACCAGGGTCTCTTGCTTGCCGCCTTTCACATCTTCCAAGGTTACGTACAGACCATCCTTTTTCTTTTCGTACTTAACGCCCTTGGTGCCCGTTTTTATGCCGATGCCTTGCTTGGCCAGAGTCTTGGCGAGAAGATTGGCGGTCTCGGAATCGGCGGCGGGGAGAATCTGCGCCATGAACTCGATCACCGTCACCGCTGCGCCCATGCGCTGGTAAATCTGGGCGAACTCGAGGCCGATCGCCCCGCCCCCAATGCACAACAGTCTTTTGGGAAACTTGTCTTCCACCTTGAGGGCGCCCGTTGAGTCGATCACGTCTTTCTGGTCCACCTCAAAACCCGGCAGAGACGCGGGCTCAGAGCCGGTAGCGATGATGAAGGCGTTTCCCTCAACCACCTCGCCGTTCACGTCAATCTGTTTAGGCCCAACGAACTTGGCGAAGCCGGTTTTGACGTCAATTTTGTTTCCCTTGAATAGCTGGCTCACGCCGCCGGTTAGCTTCTTTACGATCCCATCTCGCCAGCTACCCAGCTTGGGCAGATTGATGGAGGGATTGGAGGCCTCGAGTCCGAACACCGCGCCGTGCTTAACAACGTCCAGCTCTTGCGCGGCGTGGAGCAACGCTTTCGTGGGGATACAACCGACATTCAAGCAGACGCCGCCAATGGACTCGGCTTCCACCGCCAGGACTTTTTTTCCGAGTTGGGCCGCACGAATCGCCGCGTGGTAACCGCCGGGGCCGGTGCCGATCACAATTACGTCGTACATAGTTTCTCCATTTCTGCCTAACGTCAAACGGCGAACGCCTAACGCTCACTGCTCTACATTCAACGCATTGATAGGCGCGTTGAGCTTTGCATTTAGCTTACTGGCTTTATCCAGGAGGCTGTCATTCGCGGAGGTATCCAAAAGTGCCGGCAGTTTTGCTGTTTGCACGGCGCTGGCGGTTTCCAACAGAGAACCGCGTGCTTGGCAGGGAAAACGGCGGAAACCCCCGCCGCTGTTTCTTCCTTTGCCCACGGCGGCATCCAGCATAATCGGTGCAGCCGCCCGGCGAAGCCGATTGGCAAGCCCAGACTGTTCGGTTTTAGGAAAATGCTTCGTAACCCCGTAGACACCGGCGGCGGCTTCGAGTGCCAACAGGCAGACTTCAGGCCGTTTGAATCCAAAATAGCCCGCTAGTTTCTTGTCCATGTCACTGGGCGCTCGGCGCTAAGCGTTAGACAGCCGTTAAGATGGCAACGTCCGGATTTTCCAAGTTCCAGATCACGTCTTTGCAGAAACGGGCCGCTTCGGCTCCATCGACTAAACGGTGGTCGAATGAAAGCGAAAGATACATCATCTTGCGGGCAACAATCTGGCCTTCACGCACCACGGGCCGGTCCAGAATTGAGTGAATACCCATGATGGCGGCGTCGGGCACGTTGATAATCGGGAAGCTGAACAGCGCGCCAATTGAACCGATATTGGTGATAGAGAAAGTGCTGCCAGCCACGTCGTCCTGGGCAAGTTTTCCAGCTCTGGCTTTCTCGGCAAGCTGGTTAATCTCGTTCGCTAAAGCAAGCACCGATTTTTTGTTCACGTCCTTCACGACCGGAACCACCAGGCCGGCATCGGTCGCCACTGCCATGCCGATGTTGTAGTACTGCTTGAGCACAATTTCCTGTCTGGCTTCGTCCAGGCTCGAGTTCAGGCTGGGGAATTTTTCGAGCGACCTGGCGATGGCCTTGAAAATAAAAGGCAGGTAACTGAGCCTGACTCCCTGTTTCTCCGCCTCGGCTTTTAAGCGCTCGCGCATGCCGGCCAAAACGGTCATATCCGCCTCGTCCACCGAGAGCGTGCGGACGGTGTAAAGGTGGCTTGCCACCATCTGTTGTGCGATTGCACGGCGCAGGCCACGCATGGGTACGCGCTGTTCCAGGGCTTCGTAGCCTTTGGGGGTTTTGTACTGCACAGGAGAAACACCGAGGGCAGAAGGCTGGATGCCGGCAGCTGGCTTATCCACACCCCGTGGTTTCTGTGCCCCGCTTTGCGAAAAGCTTTTTACGTCATCCACGCGCACGCGGCCCAGAGGGCCCGACCCTTGCACGCGGGCAATATCTACGCCCAGCTGGCGTGCAAGCTTGCGCGCGGCGGGAACCGCCAGCACGCGTCCTGGCGTGCGAGAAGGAGCCGCGCCAACCGCTACATGTGCCTGAACCGCTTGTGCGGCGAAGGGATTTTTGACTTCTTCCTGCCTGCTGTTTGGTTTGAAAAGGGAAAGCTCCTCTCCTTTGTCGGGCAGAGAAGCACCGACCGGCTGTTTGGCTGGCGCCTGCACCATTTCAGCAGCCGTTTCATCGACCAAGGCGATAGGCGCGTGAACGGCAACCACATCCCCTTCTTTTACCAGGTGCTTTACCAGCTTTGCTGTAACCGGGCTGGGCAGCTCGACCGTTACCTTGTCGGTCATCACCTCCACGTACGGCTGGTCTTTTTCGAGCAACCCGCCTTCTTCGACGAGCCATCTAAGGATCTCGCCCTCGACCACAGATTCGGCCAGCTCGGGAAGATGCAGTTCTTTAGGCATGAAGACTCCTGTTCAGTAATCAAGCACGCGCTTGGCCGCGTTCAGAATCCGTGTCACGGTGGGCATATAAACCTTGTCCTGCGCGTAAGGGTAGGGGGTGTCAAAACCCGTAACGCGCAGCGGCGGGGCCTCGAGGCTGTCCAGTACCTCTTCCGCAATCGTTGCGGCCACCTCACTGGCAATGCTGGCCATCCTAGGAGCCTCGGAAACCACCAGCACCCGCCCAGTCTTCGCCACAGAAGCCAAAACAGTCTCCTTATCCCACGGCATTAGCGAGCGCAGGTCGATCACCTCGGCGGAAACCCCCACGCCTTCAAGCTCTTCGGCGGCTTTCTGTGTTTCCACCATGCTGCCACCGTAGGAGATAAGCGAGATATCTTTTCCTTCTTTGCGAATGGCGGCCTCGCCGATGGGAATCAGGTATTCCTGGCTGGGAACCTCTTCCTTGATCGCCCGGTAGAGCCTTTTGGGTTCCATGAAGACCACCGGGTTATCGTCGCGCACAGCGGATTTGAGCAGGCCCCTGGTGTCGTAGGGCGTCGAAACCACCACCACTTTCAGCCCGGCGGTGTGGGCGAAGTGCGCCTCGGGGCTTTGCGAGTGGTGGTGGCCGCCGCGTACCCCGCCGCCCGAAGGCATGCGGATCACCATCGGTGCGGTGAACTGGCCACCGGAACGATAGCGGAGCTTAGCCACCTGGGAAACCAGTTGGTCGAACCCCGGGAATACATAATCGGCAAACTGGACCTCGGCCACCGGGCGCATGCCATGGCTGGCCATGCCCAAAGCGGCTCCGATAATGGCGGCCTCGGATAGCGGGGTATCGATCACCCGATCGGGGCCGTATTTCTGCTGAAGCCCTTCGGTGGCAAGGAAAACGCCCCCGCGCTTGCCCACGTCCTCGCCCATCACCACCACGCGGTTATCACGGGACATTTCTTCGTCTAAAGCCTGGACGACGGCTTGGACCATTGTCATTGTTGGCATAATGCCTCCACAGAACGTTTTAGGCTGAACGCCGAACGCCAAAACCAAAAATATCGGACATTCGCCGCCCCGCGTTCAGCTAAGCTCATCCGTCACCAACCGCCGCTGCTCTTCAAGGTGCCAGGGCATTTCGGAAAAGACATCGTCGAACATCCACTCCACCGGGGGTTCGCCGGCGCTGATGGCTTCCTGCAAGGCGGCTTCTTGCTCGGCCTTGATCTCGGCGCGGAGCGACTCCTCCCAGTCTTTGGTCCAGATGCTCTGGCGCTCCAGGAAGCGCTGGAAGCGGAGTATAGGGTCTTTTTGCCGCCAGGCTTCCACTTCTTCTTTGGGGCGGTAACGGGTGTCATCGTCCGCCGACGAATGGGGGCCAAAGCGGTAGACCTCGAGTTCCACCAAGGCGCTGCCATGTCCTTGCCGCGAACGCTCGATCACGTCTTTCATCACGTAGTAGCTCGCCAGCACGTCCAACCCGTCCACGCGGTAGCCGGGGATGCCAAAGGCATGGGCTTTTTCGGCAACACTGGCCGCCGCTGTCTGGTGGCTATAGTGCAAGCTGATGGCGTATTTGTTGTTTTCGCAGACAAAAATGGCGGGTGCTCCCTGGACCGCGGCAATGTTCACCCCGGCGTACCAGTCACCCTCGCTGGTGGCGCCGTCGCCAAAAGTGCAGACCGAAACTTGGCGGGTGTTCTGAAGCTTCATGCTGATGGCGGCTCCGGCGGCAGGGGGGACGTGGGAAGCAATGGCCGATGCCGGGGTAAACGCATTCAAAGATTTGGAGCCAAAGTGCCCGGGCATCTGGCGGCCTTTGGCGGGGTCCGCCAGCGTGGCCAGCGCGTGGCCGAACATCTCTTTGAGGGGTACCCCCAGCGCCAAGATGGCCCCAGCGTCGCGGTAGTAGGGAAAGAACCAGTCGTGCCCCCTCTGCAGGGCATGGGCAAGGCCAATCTGGGCGGCCTCGTGGCCCGAATGCGGCGCGACGAAAGCGATTTTTCCGGTGCGCAGCAAAATGGTGAACTTTTCGTCCAGCAGCCTAGCGGCCAGCATGTCGCGGTAAAACCGCTTAAGTGTGGCCTGATCCAGATCCAGCTTGAAAGGCCCTGCCCAGTCGCCTTGCTCGGTAAGCAGGCTGATGGTTTTGGGAGTGAAGGGTTCAAACTGCGCCGATTGTTTAGTCATGCCAAACCTCCCGGCCTGCCGCGGATACCAGCAGCGCCATTTACCTACGGGCCCAGGTGTGGGCCGGTTGTCCCAAGCCTTGGGTAAAGGCTAGGAACAAAAACCCCCGGCAAGGGTGGCACGGGGGTAGCAGAGCGGGCCGCCCAATTAGGCGAACGATCAACACGGTAAGGGTGGCCATAACTGCCCTCTGGCAAGCCAAATTATATCGCTAAAAATGAGGGTAAAGTGGCCCTGTGAAGATCCGGGTGGTGGTGGCGGGAAAACCCAGGCTGGCTTACGCCAAAACGGGCCTGGAAGAGTATTCCAAAAGACTGGCTAAGAGCGGGCGGTTTGAGCTTGTTGTGGTGAGGGAAGGGAAGCAGGAGGAAGAAGGCAGGCGCTTGCTGGATGCCAGCGCGGGGTTCATCCGCGTGGCGCTCGATGAACGCGGCCAGGCTGCCGGCACCCTTGAGCTGGCCCGCAAACTCGGCCGCTGGGAGATGCAAGGTGAAAAGGGCGTGGCCTTTTTGATTGGCGGGGCGGAGGGGCATGTCGGTTTGCTGAGAGAGCGGGCCGACTGGCTCTTCAGGCTCTCGTCCCTCACGCTGCAACACGAACTTGCCTTACTGGTTTTACTCGAACAACTGTACCGGGTGGAGACCATCAAGCGGGGCGAGCCGTACCACCGCTAGATTTTGGTTTAGCCAAAGGCCAGTAGAAAGCCAGCGCCATAATCAAAAGAACCAGCCAGATCAAGAAGGCGGTGGGGTATCCCCTGGCTCCCACCACCTGGCCCATGCCCCATTGCAGCAGGAAAGTTCCGATAAAGCCCATGAAGTTAATGGCTGTGACCACGCGCCCGGTGAGCCCGGCGGGGTAGAGGAGCCTGGCTTGGGAAAGGCCCAGGATATTGAAGGCTCCGGTGAAGCCCATAACCATGTAGGGCAGGTACAGGAGCGGTTTCGGCAACCAGGGCCAGAAAGCCAGTAACGCGAGCGCCGCGGTGAACGAAACCCCCCCGCCCAGCAAAAGCCTTCCGATTCCGAAGCGCTCACTCAAGGGGCCGCAGAGCAAGAACCCAAAGAGGGCCGAGAGCGAAAAGACAAAAAGCAGATTGCCGACCTCGAGGCCCGCCATCTCCCGCACCTTGTAGAGATAGTCCCCGCCCCAGAGCGTCTGCCAAGCTAAAAACCCTCCTCCAAGAACAAAATTTAAAAAGCCAATTCGCCAAAGCGCTTGGGTGCGCCAAAGCTGCGCGGAGCTTGCCTGAGACGAAGAGGGTAGCGCGGTCCCAGCGGGGGCGTTTCGAACCAGGGCCGCTACCAGCAAGGCTGCCAGCACAATTACCAAAGCGCCCCAGGTGAAAACGCCGCGCCAGCCCAAGGCTTGATTGAGTTCCACCAGCGGCCTCGAGGCCACGATCGCGCCGCTGCCCCCAAGCGCCACGAACAGACTGCTAACCGAGGCAAAACGCTCCTTGGGAAACCAGAGCGAAAACGCCTTCAAAGATGCCATCAAACCGGCCGCCATGCCCACGCCCAGGAGCGCTCGCCCAAGGGAAAGCGCCGCAAAACCGTGTGCATTGGCGTAGATCAGGCTTCCTGCCGCCCCAAAAAGCATCAGGCTTGGATGCACAAACCGGGGGCCAAACCTGTCGAGCAAACCTCCAAGCGGAATCTGTACCACGGCGAAGGTCAGGTAGAACAAGCTGGTCATGAAGCCCAGCTGCGCAGGCGAGAGCGAAAGATCGCGCGAGAGGTCTGGAGCAATTACGGCGTTGGCCGAGCGGAAAAAGTAGGAAAGGAAATAGGCGAACAAGAAAACCAAAAAGACTCGCGCTGGCGCCGGCATCGTCCGCCTATCTTATGTCAACCGAAGTTTATGTCCACTGGGTGATCATCAAACTATGCTGAGCCAGGCTTCCACTCTGCGCCATGGGCGGCTTGTCAGGCGCTCGGTTTTCGGTTGCGCTGGCGCTCTGGCCTGCGCAACCACCGGGGCCAGGGCAGGCAAGGCGCTTTCGAGCCTGAAGATTATCTACCCAGCCTGGCGGAGGAAGGGTTCTTCGCTAGAAGCAGGCCTGGTCCTTGGCGTACTAGCGCTTGTACGACACCAGCTCGGTTGTGTAGCCAGCCGCGGTGCTCTTGACCATCCCCACGTCCTTGGCGTACCAGCTGGAGGTTTGCACCGTGTTGTTCATGGGAATACTTTGGCCAGCCGCCTTCATGGTGCCTTTGATGATGCTGGTGGAGTCCACCCTGAGCGCGCTAAAGGTACCGGCGGGAACGGTAACTTCTTCCAATGCCACGATCTTGTTCTGAACTTCCACTGTGCTGGTGGAGATTATGGTGGTGTCTCCCGACTTAATTTCTTGCTCAACCACGTAACTATAAGCCCAGCTGGTACCGGGAACAGCAAGATTAGCAGGCGGGAAAACCACCCCACTGCTCTTGAGCGTTTTGGTTTTAATTTCCGCGCCTTGGTTCTCGGGACCACCAATGCTCAGGAAGTCGAGCTGGACCAGGCCCGAAGCCGTACAGTCCCAACGAAGGTCAAAGCTGGATTTGCCGAATGTCATGCGCTGAACAAAACCCTTTGCGCTAACCTGCAATATGCTCACGGTATAGTCCGAACCGCCCGGTTGAGTGGAGCGGTACTGCCAGGTACGGCCTTCCGCCACCGGAAAGTAGGGGTGGCTGCAGGCTTGCGCAAAGGCCAGGCTGCCCAGAATGCCGAGTGCGAGAATCCAGCTGAGTTTGTTCATCGAAGCCTCCAAAATGTGGAACTAAGAGACAGGGTATCACAAGGAACTAATTTTCTGCCGAGCCTGGCCGTCGGTTTCACGTAAATCTTCCCGCCGTCGTTTTGTGGATGGACCAAAACTCTTTCAGCCTCGAGGCCGTTGTGGCCGATGGAGAGACCCTGGTCTTTTTCGCCGCACGCCACCAGGTTCTGGCGGCGCTTTTTGCGGTTGCGGTATGGCTTGGTTGAGTTTGGGGCACTAGGAAATCTGAAGGGAGCCTAAAAAACACGCCGTGTTGATGAAACCTCGAACGAGCGCTCCCCTGATGCCGCGATTCCGAGAGAGACAAAGCGTGGAGATCTTATCCAAGCCCTGTTGCGGCTGATCTGGCGGACCCTTTGAACTCGCCCGGCAGGCAACAATGTCCGCTGGTGGCGAATAAAATCCGCCATTTCTTGACCGGATTGACCCCAAACACTGCTCCCGGTCAACACCAAGGGTCCTTTAGCTCTTAGAAGGTATTGTTTGCAAGGCGTTGAGCCAGACGCCCAGAAGGATTAGACCCCCGCCAAGCAAGCCGAAAGCCGAAAGCGGCTGGTGTGCTATAGGGATGGCCAGTAGGCTTCCCGCCACCGGCTCGAGCATGGCCAAAAGAGTCGCCAGACGGGCCGGGATCTGCTGCAACCCTCTTAGGAAAAGCGCAAACGGAATGATGGTCGAGAACACCACGATATAGGCCAAACCGACCCATTCTCCGGTTGAAAGACTGGGCTTTTCGAAGAACCAGACCGGTGATGATAACAGCGTGCCGACCACGGTTCCAGCCGCCAGCGTAGTAAACGGGGGTGTTTTGATACGGCTGTTCAGCTCGGCGTAGATGGCCAGTGTTCCGCCCAGCACCAAGCCCACCAGAAAAATTCCGGTACTTCCTGCCAAGCCGCGGGGGCCGATTACCAAAAGGTAGGCTCCCAAAACTGCTATCGCGACACCGCCGACGGCTCTCCTGCCGATCTTCTGCCCCCGCAGCATCGCGTAGATCGTTAATATTACCGGGGCCAGATACTCCAAAAACAAGACGGTGGCTACGCTCGAGCGCGCCATGACCAAGTAATAAAGGCCCTGGACCAGCGTGAGCAATATACCCGCGGGAACAAGCAGGGCCCACTCACTTCTCAAGGGCGGCCTTACCAGGAATACCGGCAAGAGCAGCAAGAGGCTCCCTTCAAACCTGAGCGCGATCAGCATTTCCGCCGGGATGCTGGCAAGCATTCGTCCCGCGAGAGCGCCGCCAAGCGCCCAAAAAATAGCGGCCGCGATTACCGCCGCCACTAGGCGTCCGCCTTTGTGTTGGCTCTTGAGCTGCCCGTAGCCGCCAAGGCCACCCCAGCCAGAAGAACCAGCCCGCCGAGCAGCACACGCGGACCGGGCGTCTCGCCAAAGGCTAAAAATGCAAGCAAGCTTGCGCCAACGGGTTCCAAGAGGATTACCAGCGTTACCAGCACCGGGTTTATCCACTTAACCGCCCAGTTGAAGCTGGTATGGCCAACAAGCTGTGGAATCAGGGCGAGCAGCAGAACCCAAAAATAGAACGCCGGCGGAAAGCTCAGGTAGCCAGTGTGAAGAACCAGCGGCCAGGGAAGCAGTGTTACCGCGGCGATGCCGTAAGCGACCGCCGCGTAAAGCCCTATGGAAAAGCCCCGGCGTTGTGCCTCGCGCCCCAAAAGATAGTAAAGGGAAACAGCCAGCGCGCCCAGCCCGGCCAGCGTGTTGCCAAGAGCGGGATTGCTGGCTGGAGCCTTGTTCTGGCCGTCTATACCGACCACTATTCCGCCGGCAAAAGCAATGGCAATTCCCGCCAAGGTGAGGGGTGGGGGGGCTTGCTTGAACCAGAGCCAGGAGATCAGGGCCACCCAGATGGGGTTGGTGTTGACCAGCACGGTGCTTGCCGCGACCGAAGTGTAGGAGAGCGATGTAATCCAGGTAGCAAAGTGAACGGCCAGGAAAATTCCCGCACCAATGACGAACGCCCAGCCCCCCGGCTGGATTTTTGCCTTGCTCAGACCTTTGAGCGCCGGGACCAGAAGAAGGGTTGCGAATGCCAGCCTCAGGGCTGAAATCAGCAGGCTTACTCCTGGGCCGGTGGAGTGGGCGGCCTCGAGGCCCAACCTTATAAACACCGACGCGGTGGAGACTGCCAACACTCCAGCTATAAAGACCGATGCAATCGTGATCCCGGTTGGCCGCATGGGCCCGATTGTTACATGGGCTTACCAAAAAGGGCTAGGGGACATTCAATCCCTATTGACGAAGCCATCTCACTGATATACTTCGCCGAAAGGAGACCTACCCGTGGTGATTGTTGCAGTGCCTAAAGAAACCCTTCCCGGCGAGCAGAGAGTGGCGCTGGTGCCGGAGGTAGTGGCCAGGCTGGTGCGTGAGGGTTGTGTGGTCAGGGTGGAGCAGGGAGCTGGCGCTGGCGCTTACCACGCCGACGCCGCCTATCAGTCCGCAGGAGCGGAGGTGGTAGGCCTCGAGGCCCTGTTCCAGGGCGCACAGGTGGTGTTTGCTGTGCAGCCCCTGGAAGGAGACCGTCTTTCCAGGCTCGCGCCTGGAACCATTGTGGCGGGCTTCATGCAGGCCCACCGAGACCCCGCCCGGGTCAAACGCATGGCCGAGGCCGGTATCTCCTCGCTGGCGCTTGAGCTCATCCCCCGCATCACCCGCGCCCAGTCCATGGACGCGCTCTCCTCTCAGGCCACAGTTGCGGGGTATCTCGGTGCACTTATGGCCGCGGAACGCTCGAGCAGGTTTTTTCCCATGCTGACGACCGCCGCGGGCACTATCCGCCCCGCCAAAGTTCTCGTTATGGGCGTTGGCGTAGCGGGCCTGCAGGCCATTGCCACCGCCCGCAGGCTGGGGGCCAACGTAATCGCCTACGACGTGCGCAAAGCCGCCGCCGAGCAGGCGCTTTCGCTCGGGGCCAAGGTGCTGGAACTGCCCATCAGCGCCGAAGGCGAGGGTGGTTATGCCCGCGAGCTTACCGAGGAAGAAAAGAAAATCCAGACCGAAGCCTTGGCCAAAGAAGTGGGCGGCATGGACGTGGTGATCACCACCGCGCAGATTCCCGGGCGTAAGGCCCCGGTGCTGGTTACCGCCGCGATGGTCGCCCGCATGAGCCCCGGCACGGTAGTCGTAGATTTAGCCGCCGAGTCCGGCGGCAACTGCGAGCTGACAAAGCCGGGAGAAACCGTGGAACACCACGGTGTTCGCATCCACGGGCCTGTCAACCTGGCCAGCGCGCTCTCGGTTCACGCTTCCGAGATGTACGCCAAGAACCTCTACAATCTCTCCAAGCTTCTGATCAAGCAAGGAGCGCTGGAGCCCGACTGGACCGATGAAATTCTAGCCGGGGCGCTCCTCACCCACCAAGGAGTAATCACCCACGCGCCAACCAGGGCGTTGCTAGGAGGTTAAGGCATGGATTCCACATGGGCTGCGCTGTACATCTTCTTGTTGGCCGCTTTTACCGGTTACGAGGTGATTAGCCGGGTTCCGGTCATTCTGCATACTCCCTTGATGTCCGGTTCCAACTTCATCCACGGCATTGTGCTGGTGGGGGCCATGGTGGTTCTGGGCCGGGCCCAGACGCCGTTAGAGCAACTGATTGGTTTTGTAGCGGTTCTACTGGGCGCTATGAACGCGGCGGGCGGCTACGCGGTCACCGAGCGGATGCTGGAGATGTTCGAGCGGAAGCCAAAAGCCGCACGCCGGCCGTAAGCCTCGAGGCTTCATCCTTCAACTAACCCTATGGAAAACCTCATTCAAGCTGCTTACTTCCTAACCGCGCTGCTCTTTATCCTGGGCCTCAAACGCATGAGCTCCCCCGGCTCGGCCAGGAGCGGCATTCTTTGGGCGGGCTGGGCCATGCTGCTCGCCACGCTAGCGACCTTTCTCTGGCCCGAGATGCAAAACTTCGCCCTGATGGTCATCGCGCTCGCTATCGGGACGGTGGTGGCGTGGGTGGCGGCCAAACGCGTGGCCATGACCGACATGCCCCAGATGGTGGCCATCTACAACGGCATGGGCGGCGGCGCGGCGGCGGCCATTGCCGCCGTAGAGCTTCTGCGCGGTGATTTCGCAAACTCCGGTCTGATGGCGCTGGCCGGGCTGGGCGCGCTTATCGGCTCAATCTCCTTTAGCGGCAGCCTGGTGGCTTTCGCCAAGCTCCAGGGCCTGATGTCAACCAGGCCCATCCTGTTCCCCTTTCAACGCATTTTCAATCTGCTGGTGCTGTTTGCGGCCGCGGCCGTTGGCGGTTATCTGCTCCGCGACGACTCAACTTATCTAATTGGCCTCTTCTTCCTGTTGGCGGTGGCGTTCGGTTTGCTGATGACCTTGCCGATTGGCGGCGGCGATATGCCGGTGGTGATCTCGCTTTACAACGCTTTCACGGGCCTGGCGGTGGGCTTCGAGGGCTTCGCTATCGGCAACACGGCGCTGATTGTAGCCGGCACGGTGGTGGGCGCCGCCGGTACTTTGCTCACACTGCTGATGGCCCGGGCTATGAACCGCTCGCTAGCGAGCGTGCTGATGGGCGGGTTCGGCGTGGAGCAGGCCTCGGGAGAAGTGAAGGGAAGTTTGAAGCCTATCGACCTCGAGGACGCAGCGGTAATGCTCGGCTACGCCTCCAAGGTGATCTTTGTTCCGGGCTACGGTATGGCCTTGGCCCAGGCCCAGCACAAGCTGCGCGAGCTTGCGGACGTGCTCGAGTCTAAAGGGGTGGAAGTGCGCTACGCCATCCACCCGGTGGCGGGGCGTATGCCCGGCCACATGAACGTGTTGCTCGCCGAAGCGGGCGTGGCTTACGAGAAGCTCTACGACCTCGAGGACATCAACCCTGAATTTCCTAACACCGACGTATCGGTGGTTATAGGCGCTAACGACGTAGTGAACCCTGCCGCGCGCCGTAAAGGCTCACCCCTGTACGGTATGCCGATTCTGGAAGTGGACCAGGCCAAGAATGCCATTGTGGTCAAACGGGGACAGGGTAAGGGTTTTGCCGGGGTGGAGAACGAGCTCTTCTACGCCGACAATACCCGCATGCTCTACGGCGACGCACAGGACGCGCTGGGCAGACTGGTTCAAGCGCTCAAGAAGCTGTAGCCTGGCTTACCCACACCCGCTTACTGCTCAAGAAAATTTGCACATATGGATGTTTGACAGGGGTCTTATCGCAGTATTAGACTTCCCCTGGAAGCAATTCCAAAGGGAGGGAACATGACTGCGAAGCGCTGGTTTGTTTTTGTGTTGTCGCTGGGCCTTGCGATGGGCTTTGCCCTGGCACAAGGGGTCACTATCACCATTGCCTGCGGTGCGGTGGGCCAGGAGCTTGAGCTATGCAAGGAGGAGACCGCAGCCTGGGCGGCCAAGACCGGTAACAAGGTTACGGTGCTGGAGACTCCCCAGCTTACCAACGACCGCCAAGGCTTTTACCAGCAGCAGCTGGCCGCCGGTTCAAGCGACATTGACATCTACCAGATTGACGTGATCTACCCCGGCACCCTGGCCAACTTCATGATTGACCTCAAGCCCTACGTAAGCGCCGATGAACTCAAGGTGCAGAACCAGGGCATCATTGCCAACAACACCGTAGGCGGCAAGCTGGTAGCCATGCCGTGGTTTACCGACGGCGGTGTGCTCTACTACCGCACCGACCTGATGAAGAAGTACGGCGTGGCCGTACCCAAGACCTGGACCGAGTTGTTTGCCGCCGCCAAGAAAATTCAAGACGGCGAGCGCAAGGCCGGCAAGAAAGACTTCTACGGGTTTGTTTTCCAGGGGAATGCCTATGAAGGCCTGACCTGTGACGCCCTCGAGTGGATTGCCTCGAGCGGCGGCGGCACCATCATCGATGCCAGCGGCAAAGTAACCATCAACAACGCAAAAGCCGCGGCAATACTTGACCTGGTCGCTTCTCAAATCAAGCTTGTCTCCCCGCCGGCGGTTACTACCTACGACGAGGAAAAAGCCCGTGGCGTCTTCCAATCGGGCAATGCCGCCTTCATGCGCAACTGGCCCTACGCTTACAGCCTGGGTAACCAGGAAGGCTCTGCCGTCAAGGGCAAAATAGGCGTTGCACCCTTGCCGGCAGGCCCTGGTGGCAGCAATGTGGGTACCTTGGGTGGTTGGCAGCTGGCCGTCTCCAAGTTCTCCAAGAACCCCAAGGTAGCCGCCGACCTGGTGCGGTACCTCACCGGCCGCGAAGTGCAGAAAGAGCGTGCCATCAAGGGCAGTTTCCAACCAACTATTCCCGACCTTTACAAGGACGCCGATGTGCTGAAGGCGGTACCCTTCTTCAAGGACCTGGCGGGCCGCCAACCAGTGGCTCGTCCGTCTACCGTCACCGGGCCCAAGTACGGTGAGGTTTCGGCTGCCTTCTGGAGCGCCGTGCACGACGTCCTGAGCGGCAAGAGCAAGGCCGCCGCCGCGCTGGCCGCGCTGGAGAAGAAGCTCAACCAAATCAAGGGCTCCGGCTGGTAAAGCCAGGCGTACATATTGCGGGGCAGGGGTGGAAGCTCCTGCCCTTTTTGTTCGCCGGCGAGTCCTGGATGGACCAAGGGAAATCAGGTAACATCAAGGCTACTTTCCTAATCCAAGAAGTGTGGTTGGCCAGCGAGGAAACGAATGGGAACCAACAAAGCCCGACAAGCCCGAGCGCCAGGTTCGTTGTTGGCCCGGCGAGAACGTACGGCCTGGCTGCTTTTACTCCCGGCAATACTGGTCATTCTGTTGGTGGCCGCATATCCTCTTTACCGCACTATTTACTTTTCGCTCACGGATGCCTCTTACCTGAGGCCAGGGGAGGAGAAGTTCATTGGCCTCGAGAACTACGTTTTTCTCTTGCAGGACGCCACCTGGTGGACCGCGGTAAGAAACACCGTGGTCTTCTCGGTTACCAGCGTGCTGCTTGAACTGCTGCTTGGTTTAGGCGTAGCGCTGATTCTCAACTCCCAATTCCGCGCCCGCGGTTTGGTGCGCGCCGCCATACTCATTCCTTGGGCTATTCCCACGGTGGTCTCGAGCCAGATGTGGAGCTGGATGTACCAGGACGTTCTTGGCGTGGTCAACGATATCTTTTTGCGTCTGCACCTCATCTCCGAACGTGTCGGCTGGCTCGCCGCCTCAGGTACCGGCATCCTCAACCTGATCCTCAAAAACCTAAACATCATCAGCGAACCCGTGCCTTGGCTGCCGGACATCAGCGTGACGATGGCTTCCATTATCGCGGTGGACGTATGGAAGACCACGCCGTTTGTGGCGCTTTTGCTGCTGGCTGGTTTGCAAAGCATTCCCGACGACATCTACGAAGCCGCTCGGGTGGACGGCGCCGGGGCGTTGCGCCAGTTCTTTCGCATCACCCTGCCGCTGCTCAAGCCAGCAATCCTGATTACCCTTATCTTCCGTACCCTCGATGCTTTAAGGGTCTTTGATGTGATCCAGGTAATGAAGTCCACCGATATCGCCACCATCTCGATGTCGGTATACGACCGCCAACTTTTGGTGGAATTCAACAAACTGGGCTATGGCTCCGCGGTGGCGGTGGCTATCTTTCTGGTTATCAGCGTGTTTACCGTGATCTATATCACGTCATCGCGCGTGAGGTTCGACTGATGAGCGCCACGCGAGGGAGCATCTACCGGGCGTTTAGCCGCGGCGTCTTTTACCTGCTGGTGGGCTTGCTGCTGGTATATACCATCTTTCCTTTTTACTGGGCCATCAATACCTCGCTCACGCCAGCCAGCCAACTCTTCGGCGAGAAAATACAGTACTGGCCCGCTAACGCCACGCTGGAAAATTACCAGACAGTTTTTATTCAGCGCCCTTTTGCCAGGAACCTGCTGAACTCGCTGGTTGTTGCCGGGCTGACCGTGCTGTTTTCGCTGCTGATTGGCAGCATGTCGGCTTACGCATTGGGCCGCTTTCGTTTCAGCGCCAAGCGCTTTGTACTCTACGCGGTGCTGGCGGTTTCTATGTTTCCGCAGATTGCGGTACTGCCGGGGCTGTTTACCTTGGTGCGCGAGCCTATTTTTGGTTTCAAGATGTACAACACGCCATGGGCGCTCATCTTCTCCTATCTGATTTTCACTCTGCCTTTTACTATCTGGGTACTCACCAGCTTCGTCCGCGAAATTCCAGCCGAGCTCGAAGAAGCGGCGCTGGTGGACGGAGCCACCACCGGCCAGACTTTGCGCTACGTGCTTTTGCCGGTTATGGCCCCGGGCCTGGTCACCACCGGGCTCTTGGCCTTTATCAACGCCTGGAACGAATACTTGTTTGCGCTTACCTTTACCCTTACCGACAAAGCGCGCACGGTTCCGGTTGCGGTCACATCATTCGGAGGAGCCAGCGCCTATGAGTCCCCCTGGACGGTAATTATGGCGGCCAGCGTGATTGTGACCGTGCCGCTGATAGTCCTGGTTTTGCTTTTCCAGAACCGGATAGTTGCGGGTTTGACAGCCGGGGCGGTAAAGGGTTAGACAGGTACCGAACGCCGCAGACTGTGGTTTGTCTGGGTTGGGCGTAGAGTGTTCAAGGTTGGACGGGGGTTGGTAATGCACGAAGTTACGTTTACATCGCATCGTTTCGAAAACCACACGCTTTTTCTCGAGTCCTGGTACTTCAGGGGCCGCGTCAGCTTGGCCGGGAAAGAGGGCGCCAAGGCCTGGCGCATTTTTGTCTGGCACCGGCTGCAGGATGCCGAAAAAGCAAGCTGCGTGGTGGAGGGAGCGCGGCCCTTGCCATTTCAGGTTCGCGAGCACGAAGGCGGCCTTCAGCTGGAGGCGGAGGGCATGGCCGCTTTGTGGATCAGACTAAACCGTTTTGGGTTCAGGTTCGAAGGCCTCGAGGCCTTCGAACTAGAGTCCCACCGTTTCGGCCCCTTGGGTAAGGCAAGCGGGGGAGCCGCGCGCGAGTGGACCGCCTTTCACGAGGAGAACGACGGGCTGCCTTTAGGCGCGGGATTATCGCTGCTCATCAACGAACCCGCAAAAAGGCGCTACTACGGCCTGGGCGAGCGCACCGGCTTTCTGGACAAAAAGGGAAAGGTATGGACCAACTGGAATACTGACGACCCGCATCACCACCCGGATACCGACCCGCTCTACCAGTCACATCCCTTTGTGCTGGGCCTCGAGCGCGGCAGGGCCTTCGGGCTGTACCTGGACGAAAGCTGGCGGACGGTCTTCGACCTGGCCTCGGTGGAGAGCCAGCAAAGCGTGGTGCACACCGACGGCCCTACCTTCGACCTTTACTTAATTCCCGGCCCCAGCCCGAAAGAAGTGCTCACGGGTTACACCGCGCTGGTGGGCAGGGCCAAGCTGCCGCCCTTGTGGTCGCTGGGGCACCACCAGTGCCGCTACAGCTACGCAAACCAAGATCTTGCCCTCAAGGTGGCGGAGGAGTACCGCAAACGGGATATTCCGTTGGACGCCTTGTGGCTCGACATTGACTATATGGAGGGTTTCAAGGTGTTTACCTTTGACCGCCAGCGCTTCCCCGATGTTCCCGCGCTTACCAGTGGCCTCGAGGCCCTGGGTGTCAAGACCGTGGCGATCGTCGACCCCGGCGTGAAGAAAGAACCCGGTTACAGGATCTACGAAGAAGGCCATTCCAGGGGCTACTTCGTGCGCAGCCACCGCGACGAAGAGTTGGTGGGTTCGGTCTGGCCCAGCCCCGCGGTCTGGCCTGATTTTTCACGCCATGAGGTGCGCGAGTGGTGGAGCGAGCTTCACCAGTTTTATCTGGACGGGGGCATCGCCGGCATCTGGAACGACATGAACGAGCCCGCGGCCTTCACGGTGGAGGGCCATAGCATGGACCCCCACAACCGCACCCTGCCCGGTACCGCAAAACAGGGTGACCATTTTCACGCCGAGACGCATAACCTCTACGGCCTGCAGATGTGCCAGTCCACCTACCAGGGCCTCCGCAGACTGCAACCGGACAAACGGCCCTTTATCCTCACCCGCGCGGGTTTCTCCGGCATCCAGAAGTACGCCATGGTCTGGACCGGCGATAACCACAGTTACTGGGAGCATCTGGAATCTTCCATCCCCATGCTTTTGAACCTGGGTCTTTCCGGCGTGCCTTTTGTGGGCGCGGATATCGGCGGGTTTGGCGGGAATACCAGCGGCGAACTGCTCGCCCGCTGGACCTGGCTGGGGGCCTTCTATCCTTTCATGCGGAACCACTCGGGCAAGACCAGCCGCAGGCAGGAGCCGTGGATGTTTGGCGCGCCGTGGGAGGGCTACATCCGCGAGGCCGTTCTTTTCCGCTACCGCATGCTTCCGCTCCTGTACACGCTCGCAGAGCAAGCCTGCCAAAGCGGGCTTCCGCCCATGCGGCCTTTAATCATGGAGTATCCGCAAGACCTCGAGGCCGAAACCCTTTGCGACCAGTTCCTTTTCGGCCCCGATCTGCTGGTGGCTCCTTCCCTCAAGCCGGGCCAGAACCACCGTTTGGTTTACTTGCCGGAAGGCGAGTGGCAAGACTTCTGGAGCGGCGAAAGCTACCAAGGCCCGCTTCACCTTCCGGTGCCTACACCGTTTGACCGGGTTCCTCTTTTCCAGCGGGCGGGGAGCGCGCTCCCCTTCACCGAGGCGGAAGCACACACCACCGACGCCTACTGGGAAAAACTTTGCTGGCGGGTGGCGCCATCGAAAAAAATCCACGGCGCCCTCTATGAAGATTCGGGCGATGGATACCAGCCCGGCGCGGTGAGCACACTGGAAGGGAGCTATCGAGACAACCGGTTGAGGCTGAGCTTCCACGACCGCTCATCGCGGCCGCGCGAGTTTGTCGAAGCCAGTGTTCGGGGCGTGGCCGAGCCCTCCTGGTGCAGCGCGCCCTACCAGTATTCGCGGGACGCCGAAGACGGCCCGGTGCTCAAGCTGGACCTGACAAAAGGAAGCGTGGAGGTAAGTTGGGGCTGATCCGGCCCGTATGATGGCTTCCATGGATTTTCATGCCGCATATGAATGGCTGGTGGCCTACAGCAAGGAAACTGCCTATCTCCGCTCTTTCGCCGCGCTGGCCGGCTGGGACCAACAGACGTACGCGCCGCCCAAAGGCATGGCCCACCGCGCCCAGATGTTCGCGGCGATTGCCAAAATTGTTCACCAGCGCAGCAGCGATCCCAGAATAGGCGAGATGCTTGCCGTGGTTGAAGCGAGTGAACTGGTCAAAGACCCGCGCTCGAGCGCGGCCGCCAACATCCGCGAGTGGCGGAGAGAGTACGACCAGACCATCCGGATCCCCGAGCGCCTGGCGGTGGAACTGGCGGAGGCGTCATCCGCCGGACAGTCTTTTTGGTCGCAGGCCCGGCCCAAGAATGACTGGCAAGGCTTTGTGCCCTATCTCAGGCGCATGTTGGCGCTCAAGCGCGAGCAAGCCGGTGCGCTTGGCTACGCCAAGGAACCGTACGACGCACTTCTGGACCAGTACGAACCAGGCGAGACCGCCAGCGGCCTCGAGCCTCTGTTCGCGCGGCTGCGAAAAGAGCTTTCCCAGCTTCTCGGCCAGATCCAGCACGCTCCCAGGAAACCCGGCACCTCGGTCCTGAGGCGCACATTCTCCCAGGCCGGCCAACAAGCGTTTGAGCGTGAGGTGCTGAGGCGGGTGGGCTACGACCTCGATGGGGGCCGCGTGGACCCCACCCAGCATCCTTTTGAAAGCTCCATCGGCCCCGGCGACGTGCGCCTGGCCACCCGCTACGACGCGAACAACTTCAACGAGTTTTTCTTCAGCACGCTGCACGAGTGCGGCCACGGCCTCTACGAGCAAGGCCTGGACGCGGGCCACTTCGGCACGCCCATGGGCCAGGCGGTGAGCCTGGGCATTCACGAGTCGCAGTCGCGCACCTGGGAGAACCTGGTGGGAAGGTCGTTGGGTTTTTGGCGTTACTGGTACCCCAAAGCCCAAAGGCACTTTGCCGCGCTGGAAGACGTTTCCCTCGAGGCCTTTCACTTTGCGGTTAACGCGGTGGAACCAAGCCTGATCCGGGTGGAGGCCGACGAGGTCAGCTACAACCTGCACATTCTGATCCGCTTCGAGCTCGAACTTGCATTAATGCGCGGCCAGCTGGAAGTGGAGGACCTGCCGGAAGCGTGGAACCGGAAGTACCGGGAGCACCTTGGCGTTACCCCGCCCGACCACAAAGACGGCGTGATGCAGGACGTCCACTGGTCGGAAGGCTATCTGGGCTACTTCCCCACCTACACCCTGGGAAACCTGTACGCGGCGCAGTTTTTCCAGCAAGCGCAGAGGGAGCTGGGTGACCTGGAATCTCAGTTCCAGCGCGGCGAGTTCGCCACCTTTTTGAACTGGTCGCGCGAGAAGATTCACCGTCAAGGCTCGCGCCTCTTGCCTCGCGACCTGGTAAGAGAAGTTACCGGGGAGGACCTTAACCCCGAACCCCTACTGGAATATCTGCAACAGAAATACCGCGCGCTCTATGGCTTGTGATCCAGAAGCGGCCCTGCCAAGGACTTTGACCGACCAGAGTCTAACCTTGTCCTGACACCGGGCTTACACGGCGGTCATATATTTCCCTTGCGGGCCAAGACTCGCGGGAGGTAAACCAGTTATGACCAAGCTGAGTAAAAAATTCACCGTGGTGAGCGGCGTAGTTTTCCTTGCACTGGCTCTTGCCGCTGGGCTGAGTTTTATACCGGTCTCCGTCGCCGTAGACCGTGAGCTGCACCTGCCTGCGGGCTACAGCTATCAGATTATGGTGAGCGAGGGCATGGCGCTTCCGGGCGGCGGAACCTTCGGGGCCAATAACGACCTCTTGGCTTTTACTCCTATCAAGCAAGACATGACCTACTTGACAGTCAACCACGAGACCCAGCCGGGCGGCATGAGCGTTCTGATCTTGAAAAAGAACGCTGGGGCCTGGCGGATGGTGGGGAGCCGGACGGTGGACTTTAGCTCGGTAGGCGGAACCTGGAACAATTGTGCCGGCAACCCCACGCCGTGGGGCACGGTGCTTTCCGCCGAGGAGTATCCCCCGAACAAAATTGAAGACTTCGGCTCCAATGTGGAGGCCCTAAAGGACAAGGGCATTTCGTTAAACCCGCTTGACTATGGCTGGATTTTGGAAGTCAACCCGCTCACGGGCCGCGTTTTCAAACATAGGGCGATGGGGCGCTTTAGTCACGAAGGCGCGGTGGTGATGCCGGACCGCAAAACAGTCTACATGGGCGACGACTTCCGCGGCGGCATGATCTTCAAGTTCGTGGCCGACAGGCCGGCGGATCTCTCGGATGGAACGCTTTACGCGCTCGACGCCAAAAACCGCAAGTGGCTCGAAATTCCCAAAGACCAGCTGGAGAACGCCCGCGCGGCTGCCGCCAGGCTGGGGGCCACCGGCTTTGACCGCCCCGAGGACATAGAGTACAACCCGGTGGACGGAAACCTGTACATCGCCGAGACGGGCGACAGCCGTAAACAAGGGAACGACCGTTTTGGCCGCGTACTCAAGTTGAACCCCGGCACGCTCGAGGTTGCCGTATTTATTCAAGGCTCCCTTGAAGGCATCGTCAATCCGGATAATTTGGCGATCGAGCCTGGCACCGGCCGCATCTACGTGCACGAGGACCGGTACGACGAATTTATGGCCCCCGCCAAGGACATGCCCAATAACAGCCTGTGGGTGGCCGAGCTCAACGGTAATATCAGCCGCTTTGCCACCATGCCTTTGGGGGCGGAGGTTACGGGTGGTGCCTTTGCACCCGATGGCACCTTGTTTTTCAACGTCCAGCATCCAGACAAGCCCTGGACCTCAAGCGTAGTTCAGGTTTTCCCGCCTGCGAAGTAAAAGCAGGCGGTCTTCCTTTTGAGAACATTGTGCCCTTAGCGACCTAAGCGTCCCCTGCCTTCCGGGTCCAGCGTCCGGCCGGACGCTGGACCTCAACTCCAAACCCTAGGGCTTCTTCCGCCGGCGGCCAACGTCCCGTTTGCCTGTCACTAATAAGTACATCTAATAAGTACATCCCGTCAAAATCCACGGTGGTTTTGTGAATCGGTTCCTTGCGCCCGCTAGGCGTGGACACACTTAAAACCGCCGCCGGGCCATCCTCCGGCTGGCTGCTCAGATAATGGTGCAACAATACCGGACCGGGGTCTTAAGTACGTCTAGGGTAAATTTGTGCCGCATGGCGGCGAATCTGCCCGATTAGGGAAAGAGAAGCGCTTCATGGCTTTTCCGCCCCATGGACAACCCTAGCGTGAACATACTTAATACCCGCCAACAAGCCCGCGATGCCTAGCCACTGCAACCGCACGCCGAAGCAGCAGAACGCCCACGGCAAGGTAGACCAAGCCGTTGGCCAGCGCAATGGCAAACAGCCC
>JAMCQK010000009.1 GCA_023382135.1 Deinococcus sp. | reverse complement strand
GGGTTCTCGCGTAACCACCGGGCCTTTTCTCGAATAGGCTCGCTGGCTTTCATCATCTGGTCAAAAAGAATCTGTTTGACCGCAAGCGTACCAATACCCGCGCGGCTGTACTCCCGCTTCAAGGTTTCAACCAGCTCCGCTGGCGCATAGTAGGAGAGGAATTTAAAAATCACGCTTCGCTCCGGGTCTCCGGGGTCGGCCAAGCGGATGCGCGCCGGGTCATCGGGCATTAAACGAATTTTCTCCCAGATGCTCTTGGGATCTTCCAAAAGACCGATAGTATTCCCCACCGACTTGCTCATCTTGGCCTGGCCGTCGATGCCGGGAACCCTGGGAGCGTCCGGGTTGAGAAAGACCTCGGGTTCGGGGAAGGTCTCGCCGAACATCAGGTTGAAGCGCCTGGCAATCTCGCGGGAAAGCTCCAAGTGCTGCACTTGGTCTTCCCCCACTGGGACCGTGTCCGCCTTGTAGATTAGAATGTCCGCCGCCTGCAGCACCGGGTACATCAAGAGCCCGGCACCCACGCTTTCCAATTTGGCGGCCTTGTCTTTGTACTGGGTCATGCGTGAGAGGTCGCCGATGGGCGTGATGTTGGTGAAGACCCAGCCAAGCTCGGTGTGCTCGGGCACGTGCGACTGGACGAAAAGGATTACTTTTTCGGGGTCCAAACCAGCGGCCATATTGACCAGTGCGGCGTCAAAGGTACGCTGGGCCAAGAGTTCTTTCTGGTAGGCCAGCGGGTTGGTGATGGCGTGGTAATCGACGATGCAGTATATGGCGTCTTGGCCCAACTTTTCACCCAGCGCGACATAGTTCACCATGGCGCCCAGGTAGTTGCCAATGTGGATATCGCCAGTGGGCTGTATGCCGGAGAATACCCGCTTCATGCCGAGTAGTTTATACCGAAGACCTGTCAGGTGGCCGGTGGTACGGCAAGATCCTGGCTCAGCGGTGTTCGCGCCGGCCTTTATCTTGGATGATCTCTCAGATGGTGCAAACGGTTCCAAGAAGGTCGTCTCCGGGAAAGGCCCGTGAGGTTGTTCGGGATAAATACAGTAGCTCTATATCTACCAGCCTGTGTGGCTGGGAAACAAGGATGGTCATGCAGGCGGTTTTTGTCGAACGCTTGGTGCCGGAGAGGGGACTTGAACCCCTACAGCCTTGCGGCCACACGACCCTGAATCGTGCGCGTCTACCAATTCCGCCACTCCGGCAAACGCAAAGATGATAGTAAAGGGGACGCAAGAGAGAGTCAAGGGCAGTCTATAATTGGCTGTGGTGACGTATGGCCGGACATAGCAAATGGGCACAGATTAAACGTAAAAAGGCTGTCAACGACGTCCGGCGGGGCAAGGTGATCAGCAAGTACTTGCGGGCCATTACCGCCGCCGCTCGTTCGGGCGGTAGCGCCGACCCCGCCGCAAACGTGTCGCTGAGGAACCTGATTGAAGCGGCCAAGTACGAAGACGTTCCGGGCGATAACATCGACCGCCTGCTGGCCAAGCTCCAGGGCGGGGGCGAAGAAGGCTCAAATTACGAGGAAATTGTTTACGAAGGCTATGCCCCGGGCGGCGTGGCGGTACTGGTGAACGCGCTTAGCGATAACCGAAACCGGACCGCAAGCGATGTGCGTCATGTCTTTGCCAAGCACGGGGGAAGCCTGGGGGCTTCCGGCGCGGTAGCCTGGCAGTTTGACCGCCGGGGCTACTTGTACTTGAACAACAAGTCCGATGCCGCACAGGAAGCGGCTATCGAGCTTGGCGCGCTGGATCTACAAGAGGACGCCGAAGGCATGGAAGTCTACACCAACGCCGGCGATGTTTACAGCGTGAGCAAAGGCCTCGAGGCCAGAGGCTTCAAGCCGGAGTCTGTGGAGATCACCATGGTTCCTCAGAACACCCTGAAACTTTCCTCGGACGAAGCAGCCAAAGTGCTACGGCTGGTGGAAGCGCTGGAAGACCTGGAAGACGTACAGAGCGTTCACACCAACCTGGACCCGGAAAGCATTGGGGTTGAGGCCTAGGCCGGCACAAAGTCAAAGGTGGTTAAGTATCTCCATGGTGAGTTTGACCCTTCGGTCAAACTCACCCGAGCAGAGGGAGTAAGGAACACAGCGCGGCTTTTCAAGCCTTTCGACAAACTTAGGCTGGAGATACTTAGTTCCGCTTGCGCGCCGATGCGGTGTGGGACTGCGGTCGCTCCAAGCCCGCGCGAAACATAGGCGGGAACCGGCTCGGTAACCCAGCCCACCAGAAACCGCTCGCCATATTTCGAGGGGACCCAGGGCGCGCCAACTCCGGGTAAGCGCACCTGTCCCCCGTGGGTGTGGCTGCAAAGCGCGAGGCTCACCCGCTGGGGAATTTCCAGCAAGTAATCGGGATTGTGGCAAAGGAGAATTGAGGCAGCGTTATCCGGCGTGTTCAGCAGGGCCTTAGTGACGTTGGGATCCCCCCACCACAGGTCATCCACCCCCGCCAGAAACAAGCCTCGGCGAACACTGGCGCCGCGATTAGTAAGCACGCTGATTCCGAGGCTGGATAGGGACGCTTCAAAAGTCTTGAGGTTGGAATAGCCGCAGTCATGGTTCCCCCAGACTGCGTAAACGCCCAGAGGAGCCTTGAGATGTGACAGTTGGTCCAGCAGCAGGCCAACCGGTTTTGAAAGATACGGTTTTGTCCGGTGTGCAACCAAACCTCGTGAATCGTTATCCAGGAGATCGCCAGTTATCACCATCAAGTCTGGCTTTTCCGATTGGGCGGCCCATGCCCACGCCCTCACCTATTCCGCATGTATCCAGGGTCCACAATGAAAATCGGAAAGTTGGACCACGCGTACGGGTCTGAGGCCGGAGAGCGGCTTACGGAACCGGCTAACCCTAAACGAATATGTCTGAGAGGCTGGCGCCCATCTTCCCAGACCCGCCACTGCCAGGCACGCTATAAAACTCTACGAGACAGTCTACTCGTTCTTGCCGTGGCAGTGCTTATATTTCTTACCGCTGCCGCAAAAACAAGGGTCGTTGCGGCCCGGCTTTTTGGGGCTTTTCTCGGTTAGCCCAGAGCGCTCCGGCGGGCGGGCGGCTGCGCTCACAGGTGCTAGAGGCTCGGGGCTTCTTGGGGAGACAGGAACACCGGGAGCAGTCCCGCCCGGGAGATGTCCACCGGTATGTTGCGGGGGCTCCACTTCGACCTTGAGGTTGAAAAGGAATTTTGCCGTCTCGGCCTTAACGTTGGTAATCATCTCATTGAACAGCCTGGTGGCCTCGATCTTGTACTCGCGAAAGGGGTCTTTCTGTCCGAGGCCCTGGAGCCCGATGCCCTGGCGCAGGACATCCAAGTTGTGCAGGTGCTCTTTCCAGGCATTATCCACCACTTGCAGAATCACGAAGCGTTCCACCGCACGCATTAATGGCGGCGTAAGCTCGGCCTCGCGCTGTTCGTAGCGCTCCAGGACGGCGCGCACCAGTTTTTCGGTACCCTCGTCGGCTTTCTGGCTGCGCAAGGATTCAAAGGGAAAGTCCTTTAGGCTGGGGACATAGTCCAGCACGGCGGTTTTGAGGGCCTCGAGGTCCCACTCGCTGGCGTGAATCTGCGGGTTAAGTACGTTCTCAGCGACATCCGAAAGGGTGTCGTCCACCATGCCGAGCGCGGCCTCGCGCACTTCTTCGTCCGTACCTAACAAGATGGTGCGCCGTTGAGAGTAAATCACCTCGCGCTGGCGCGCCATGACATCGTCGAACTGCAAGAGCTGCTTGCGGATGCCAAAGTTGCGGTCTTCCACCCGCTTCTGCGCACGCTCAATGGACCGGGTCACCATGTTATTGACGATCGGCTCGGAATCGTCGAAGCCGAAGCGGTCGAGCATCCCGATCACACGATCGGAGGCAAAGAGGCGCATCAGGTCATCGTCGAAGGAAACGTAAAAGCGGCTCCCGCCGGGGTCGCCCTGGCGCCCGGCGCGCCCACGAAGCTGGTTATCGATGCGGCGCGACTCGTGGCGCTCAGTGCCCAAAATGAACAGGCCCCCAAGCTCCTTTACGCGGATCTCGTCGGCGGCGCAGGTGTCGCGCAGGCGGCGAATCTCGTCGTAGATCTCGGGGCGGACTCCAAGCTCCTGCCCGAGCCTGCGTCCTTCTTCTTCCGCGCCCTGGGTCATTTTCTTGATGAAGAGTTCCACCTTCCACTGGTAGCGGTCGAAGCCTTCTTTTTGCAGCAAGGCGGCCGCCAGGTACTCGGCGTTACCACCCAGCTTGATGTCGGTGCCGCGTCCGGCCATGTTGGTGGAGATGGTAACGCTCTTGCTGCGGCCCGCCTGGGCCACGATCTCGGCTTCTTTCTCGTGGTACTTGGCGTTTAGCACCTGGTGGGGAATGCCCTTGCGGATCGCATCCATGGTGTGGACGCACTTTTTGAGTTGTTCCCAGGAGGCCTTGAGGTTCCCCTTGGTTCCAGACAACAGCGAGTCGAAGGCCTCGAGGTCTGCCTCTTTCAGTGAGCCTGGACGTTCGGCCAGCTTTTTAAGTTTGTCCCACTCGGGCCCCTGTTGCTTCTCGGCGGCCTTACGGAAAAGCTGGGCGCGCATTTCAACTTGTGGCAGGTACAGGCGCGGCTCCTTGAGCATGGAGGAAAGCCGCTCGGATTTTTCTATGGAGATGGTGCCCACCAGCACCGGCTGGCCTTTCTCGTACTTCTCGGCAATCTGCTCCACCGCGGTGAAGAACTTGCCTTTCTCCGAACGGTAGACCACGTCGGCCTCGTCCCGGCGCACCACCTTGCGGTTGGTGGGCACCTGCACCACGTCCATGCCGTAAATTTCCTGAAACTCTTTTTCTTCGGTCTTGGCGGTGCCGGTCATACCCGCGGTTTTCTCGAACAGGCGGAAAAAGTTCTGGTAAGTGATGGTGGCCAGGGTCTGGGTCTCGTTTTCTATCTTGACGCCCTCTTTGGCCTCGATGGCCTGGTGCAGGCCTTCACCGAAACGGCGTCCGGGCATCAATCGGCCGGTGAATTCGTCCACGATGATGACTTGGCCCTCTTGCACGATGTAATCACGGTCTTTGAAATAAAGATCCTTGGCCCGCAGCGCCTGGATCAGCATGTGGGCCTTTTCCATGTTCTCGGGGCTAAAGAGGCCGCTCACCCCCAGTAGGCGCTCTCCCTTGGCGATGCCGAGTTCGGTAAGATGGACTGAGCGCTGTTTTTCGTCGATGGTGTACTCGCCGGTGGCTTCTTTGCGCACGCCAGGTTCCGGGGGCAGGCCGCGTTCGAGTTTCTTGGCCACCTCGGCCAAGCGGTAATAAAGGTCAGTGGCTTTTTCCGCCGGTCCGGAAATGATCAGTGGGGTGCGGGCCTCGTCGATCAGGATCGAGTCTACCTCGTCAATAATGGCGTAGTGCAGCGGCGTGTCGTGGCGTAGAACCAAGCCAGCGGGCTGCACCGCCATGTTGTCGCGCAGGTAGTCGAAGCCCAGCTCCGAGTTGGTAACGTAGGTAATGTCGCTGAGGTAAGCCTCGCGCCGCTGGGACGGGGTGGAGCTGTTCTGGATCACGCCCACCGTGAGCCCCAGGCCGCGGTAAACCGGAGCCATCCACTCGGCGTCACGGCGCGCAAGGTAATCGTTGACCGTGACCAGATGAACGCCTTTACCGGGAAGCGCATTGAGGGCGATTGCCAGGGTAGCCACCAGGGTCTTGCCCTCGCCGGTCTTCATCTCGGCAATCTTGCCGCTGTGGAGGACTGCTCCGCCCACCAGCTGGACATCGTAGTGACGCAGGCCGAGGAACCGCCTGCTGGATTCGCGGGTCAGGGCAAAGACCCTGGGAAGGAGCTCATCTAGGGTTTTGCCGTTCTTGTGTTCCTCACGCAGGGCCGCGTAAGCCGCCGCAAGATCATCAATTTTCTCGGCTTCGGCCTCGAGGTCATTGGTAGGCCCCACCACGATTTTCGATAGGCGGGCAACTTCCCGCTCGCTGTTGTCGAAGAGTTTGCGAAAAATGTCCAACATAACTAAAGCCGATTCTACCCAGCCATGATGAGGATTGTATGCTCTCGGCTTCTAGTCAAAGGTGGGTTTGGCACGTGTAAAAAGCAGCTAGTTTACGCTTTCGAGTGGAAGATAGGCCTGGGCAGTCACCGCCAGCGATTCACCCTTTTCCCCTGACCGCCTGAAGGCCGCGAGCGCAATCATGGCCCCGTTGTCGGTGGAAAGCCCTTTCGGAGGAAAACAGACCCGGAGGCTGTGGCCCGAAAGCCGCTCTCTTAGCAGCCCGTTTTGTGCCACACCCCCGGAAACCAGCAAAGTGGCCACCTCGTGGTCCCGCGCCGCGCGGGCCACCACTCCGGCAAGGTGTTCAACCGCGGCCTTTTGAAAACCGGCGGCCACATCGGCGGGCGCGTGGCCTTTTTGAATAAACCTAGCCGCGGCGGTCTTCATGCCAGAAAAACTGAAGTCATAGCCGGCTTGATCCTTTAGGGGAACCGCAAAAGGAACCTTGTTGGCATCGCCGTCTCGGGCAAGGATCTCGAGCTCGGGGCCTCCGGGGTAGCCAAGCCCCAAAAGCCTTGCCACCTTATCAAAGGCTTCACCAGCAGCGTCATCCATGGTGGCGCCAAGCAAACGGTATTTTCCCCAGCTGGGCACCAGGAAGAGGTGCGTGTGCCCGCCGGAAGCAATGAGCGCCAGGAAGGGAGGCGCTACTTCTGGCTCTTGCAGCGCTGCGGCGTAGATGTGGCCTTCCAAGTGATGCACCGCAACGAAGGGCTTTCCAAGCGCATAGGCCAACCCTTTGGCATAGGTAAGCCCAACCATCAGCGCGCCGATCAAGCCGGGGCCGCGGGTGGCGGCAATGAGTTCGATATCTTGCAGGCCAATACCCGCCTGCTCCAGCGCACGTTGGAGCAGGCCGTCTATAACCTGGGTATGCTCCCGCGAGGCCAGCTCGGGCACCACCCCGCCGAAGGCCTGGTGCAGCAGTGTCTGCGAGGCAACCTGATTGCTGACCACTTGGCCGTCCCGCACGATGCCCACACCGGTGTCGTCGCAGGAGGTGTCGATACCAAGAACCCACACCCACCCATTGTAGAACGGACGGGGCAACTGAGTTTTCTGGCGCCATTTTTTCCGGCCTCGAGGACGTCCTTCTTAGTCTTGTGCACCATCCCCCGGGCGTGAAGAGCCGAAGCATAAATGGCGTAGAGCTTTTAGGTATCTCCAGTCTGAGTTTGTCAAAAGGCTTGAAAAGCCGCGCTGTGTTCCTTACTCCCTCTAGCCCTGGTGAGTTTGACCCTTCGGTCAAACTCACCAGGGAGATACTTAGTTCCCCACCGCAGGTGTTCATGGTGTTGTGCTTTGAAGCCCGCTGGCACCAAGAGTATGTCGCCCTCCTCTATCTCGAGGGTTTCGCCGTTCGCCGCCGCTTGGCCGGTGCCAGCGTGTGGTGCCTCGCCGGTATCTTGCCCTCTCGGATGCAACATCAGCACCGACTGGCTTCCTTTGCCGGTGTAAACCACCTTGCGGAAAAACTCGTTTTTCTTGGCCAATTTCTTGACGTTTTCTTGGAAGAACATAGACACCTTATTTTGCCCCGGCAAGACCCCGGGCCAGTTTTGAGCCCACCTCCCCGCCGTATTCCTAAGTGCTTTTTTGCGCCGGCAGGCGAACGTCCCTGGCGTGAGAAAGAGCAGCTATGGACTTGGGGTATATTCGAAGCGTGAACAACGCACCAGACGCGCTAAGGGGCCTCGAGGCCACCCTTTCCTCGGTTCTCTTCGGCCAGGAGCGGGTCATCCGCGAACTGCTGGCCACTGCGGTAGCTGGCGGCCACGCGCTGCTCGAGGGCCTGCCCGGCCTGGGCAAGACCTTGCTGGCCCGTTCGTTTGCCGAGGCCAGCGGGCTTTCCTACCGGCGCATTCAGTTCACGCCGGACCTGTTACCGGCGGACGTAACCGGCACCGAGATTATCGAGAATGGCTCGTTCGTGTTTCGGCCGGGACCGGTCTTCGCCCAGGTTCTTTTGGCCGACGAAATCAACCGCGCGACACCCAAAACCCAGTCGGCCCTGCTCGAG
>JAMCQK010000076.1 GCA_023382135.1 Deinococcus sp. | reverse complement strand
AATCCAGCCTGACCGGGCTGCTTTCGGAACGCTACCAGCTGCGCCCGGTATACGAGGCGGTAGACGAAAACCCTTACCTGCAAGACTTTTACCAGGACATGCCGCGCTGGTCGTTTCACTCGCAGATCTTTTTTCTGGGCAAGCGGCTCAAGCAGCACTTGGAAGAAATCAACCACGCGCCCCACGTGGTGCAAGACCGCACCGTGTTTGAGGATGCCGCCATCTTCGCGCGTAACCTTTACCTGGCAGGTCTGATGCCCGAGCGCGACTGGGTTACCTACCAGGGGCTTTATCAGGGCATCGTGGCCGCGCTCAGAAGGCCGGATCTCTTGGTGTATATCCGCGCCAGCGTGCCCACGCTGCGGGAGCGCATCTCGCGCCGGGGACGCAGCTACGAAAAAGCGATTCCCGATGAATACCTCGAGGCCTTGAACCGCTTGTACCAGGAGTGGATTAGTTCGTATACGCTCTCGCCGCTGTTTGTGATTGAAGGCGACCAGCGAGACTTTGTGGAAGACCCGGAAGCCCGGCGCGGGATACTGGCGGACCTCGAGGCCCTGGGCCTACAGGTTCCCATGTACTGAGAGGCCAGTTGAACCACCGGCAACACTGCTCAAGGCCAAGGAATTCCCCCAAGCCAGTGCACACACAACGCCAGTCCCGAGGGCGTCTGTCCCGCTAGACCTTGGCGCTGGTACCACTTACACTTTCTTAAGATGCCCAGCCTTGCGGAGCTTTTCGCCCGGTACCAGTTCCAGGCACCTAATATCGCGGTTGCCGGCGTCACGCACGACTCGCGGCGGGTCCAGCCGGGCTACGTGTTTGTGGCCATCCGGGGCGTGCCGCTGACCTCGCTCAGCCCGCACGGGCTAGTTGTTTCTAGGCCCGCGCTCGACGGTCACGATTTCATTGCCGAAGCCCTGGCAAAAGGTGCGGCTGCCGTGGTGGGCACCCGCGAACTGAATCTTCCGGTTCCCTACCTGCGGGTCGAAGATAGCCGGGTAGCCCTGGCGGATCTTTCCGCGGCTTTCTTTGGCCACCCGGCAAGCAAGCTCTCTCTGGTAGGCGTAACCGGATCAAAGGGCAAGACCACAACCTCGGTATTAATTCACCACTTGCTCAACTCTGCCGTGGCTCCCGTGGGCTTGGTTTCCACCGCCGGGCTTCGGATTGGGACCAAGGAAAAGTTCTTGCCCGGCCACTTTACTACCCCGGAAGCACCAGAACTCCAGCATGCACTGCTGGAATTTGTGGAAGCGGGCTGCAAGCTGGCGGTGCTGGAGGTCTCGAGCCACGCGCTGGCTTTGGAGCGCGTGCACGGGCTTCAATTCCAGGTTGGGGTGTTCACCAACCTGGAGGCTGAGCACTTGGAACTCCACCAGACCATGGAGAACTACCTGCGCGAAAAAGAAAAGCTACTAGAAAGATCCCCTTTCAGTATCATCAACCGAGAAAGCCCGTACTACCAAAGGCTGGCCTCGAGGCCGCACTGGAGCTTTGGCAGTGGGGGCGACTGGCAAGCAAAACTTCTGGAAGAAAATGCCCAGGGGCTTTTATTTGAAGTGAGCTCACCGGTAGGAGGCTTCAGGGCGAACCTGCCGCTGACCGGAAAGTTCAATATTTCCAATGCGCTGGCGGCCATGGCGGCTTCCGCCAAGATGGGGCTTGGTGCGCCCGCGTTGCAGAGCGCGTTGAAAAACTTCCCTGGCGTGGAAGGCAGGATGCAGATTATCCAGGCGCTTCCCTTTCGCGTGGTGGTGGACTTCGCCCATACCGAGGAGTCGCTGCGCGCGGCGCTGGCAGCGCTCAGGCCGACAACCAAGGGCAGGCTGGTGGTGGTGGTAGGCGCGGCTGGGGAGCGCGATCCGGGCAGGCGGACTGGTTTAGGCCGAGTTGCGGCCCTCGAGGCCGACCACGCCATCTTCACCGAGGAAGACCACCGGACCGAATCTTTAGAGGCGATCCTCACGGCCATGGCCGAGACCGCTAAGCGTACGGGCGGAAGCTTTGAGGTAATTCCGGACCGGCGCGAGGCTATCCGGCATGCCCTGGCTAGCGCGCAAGCGGGCGACACCGTGCTCCTTGCCGGCAAAGGCCACGAGCGCACGCTTGAACGTGGAACCGCGGTGCTCCCCTGGAACGAAGCCCTCGAGGCCAAGAAAGTCTTGGGGGAACTTGGGTTATCGTAGGCAGTATGCGCCGCGATGAGCTGGTCCGCTGGCTGGACGAGTACTTAGAGACCGCCGAGCAATCAAAGCTTCATCACGACAACTCGCTGAATGGCCTGCAGGTGGAAGGCTGCGATAACGTGAGCAAAGTGGGGGCGGCAGTGGATGCCTCGCTTGCCACCTTCCAGAAAGCGGCCAAAGAGCGGGTGGATTTTCTAATTGTCCACCACGGACTTTTTTGGGGTGAGGTCTTCCCAATTACCGGGCATCACAGGAAACGGCTAGGCGCACTGCTTCAAAATGAAATGAGCCTTTATTGTTCGCACCTGCCGCTTGACACCCACCCGGAAGTGGGGAATAACGCCCAGCTGGCCAAGCTGCTCAAGCTGTATGAGCTGAAGCCTTTCGCTGCCGGGTTTATCGGAATGCTGGAGGCCCCGGCCTCGCTGAATGACCTCGTGAAAAAGATGGAAGTAATTACCGGTTCCAAGCCCCTCGTTCATCCAAATGGACCGGGCACCGTAATGCATGTCGCAGTGGTCTCGGGCGCGGGGGCGGAACTTGCTTCCGAGGCCCAGCGCCAGGGTGCGGACGTCTTGATTACCGGCGAGCCCAAATACGCTGTTTATCACCAAGCGTTGGAGCAAGAAATGAATCTGATCTACGCGGGCCACTACCTTACGGAGACTTTGGGCGTGAAAGCCTTGGCGGAAACAATCGAGCGGCAGTTTGGCCTGCCCTGGATCTTCTTGGACCACCCAACAGGTATATGACCGGACTTTTCATCACTTTCGAAGGACCCGAAGGAGCGGGGAAAAGCACCCAAGTGACTCTTCTGGCTGAATGGCTGCGGGCCAGGGGCCTCGAGGCCTACACCACCCGTGAGCCGGGAGGCACCCCTTTAGGGCGCGAGATCAGGCGGCTGTTGCTCTCGCAAGACATGTCAGCTGAGACCGAGTACCTGCTCTACTCCGCCGACCGCGCCGAACATGTGCGCAAGGTAGTACTGCCCGCGTTGGAAGAGGGGAAGATTGTTATTTCGGACAGGCATCTAGATTCCTCGCTTGCCTACCAGGGCTACGGGCGCGGCCTGCCGCTCGACTGGCTGAGACAGGTGGCCGCGGGAGCGGTGGGCAGCCTCAGGCCACACCGCACAATTTTGCTGGACCTTCCGCCAGAAGCCGGGCTTGCCCGGCTGGAGCAACACGACCGCTTGGAACAAGAGCACCTGGAGTTCCACCAAAGGGTTCGCGGCGGGTATTTACAGCTGGCGCGGGGGGAGCCCGCCAGGTATCTTGTGGTGGATGCCACACAGTCTCAACAAGCGGTGCAAGCGGCGATACAACAAGCGCTTTTGCCCATGATCGAGGAACTATGAACAAATTACTGGCTTTTTCGGTAACCGCCCTGGTGGCGGCAGCGGCGATTGGCTACTTCTTGATTGGGCAGAAGCAGCCGGAAGCGCCCTCGCTGGCGTTTCCCAAGGGCAGCCTGGAGGTTTTCACCAAGGCGCGCACCTACTCATTGGAGATTGAGATCGCCGACACGCCCGAGCGCCTGTCCCGTGGCCTGATGTTCCGTGACCACCTTCCGGAACAAAGCGGAATGCTCTTTATCTTTAACCAGCTCACCAGCAGCGGGTTCTGGATGTTCAATACGAGGATTCCGCTTTCCATCGCGTTCACTGACGCTCGCGGCGTGATCCTGAAAATCCTGGATATGGCCCCCTGCCAGAGCAAGAAGCCCGAGGAATGCCCCACCTATAGCCCACAAGTGCCCTACCGGATGGCCCTCGAGGTGAACCAGGGCTGGTTCAAAAAGAACGGCGTTAACGAGGGTGACTATATCAGCTACCAGCGCAAATAACCGAGGTTGCCTGTGGAATTTTTGGTCCGGCCAGGGCGTTTTCTTTTGGGTCGGGTTGCGGATGTCCGGTAAAAGGTTTCCCTCACCGGGAAGCAGCATGGTGTTAATGTTGGGTGCAGGTTTTCCCCCCACCGTAGGCTGGATAACCCCGGGCTGAGCCAGCGCGGTGAGTCCAAGAAAAATAAGCCAAAACCCAGAACCAAGCGATCCCCTATAATGCCTCCTTCGCGGCTTTAGCCTAGGAAATACCGGATCCGCGAGCCCTTGGCTCATGCTTTCGGGACGGCCAACAAAATCCCGGCGTGGGTACACCGGGAGAATAGTTGGGGGAATTAATTGGATGGCTACTCGGTTGAAACCACTGGCTTCAACTCGCCTTTAGCTTGGCTTTTGGATTCAGCTCCCGACTCGGACTTGGACTCACTTTTTGACTCAGAGCTGGATCCGGCTTTGGTCCCTCCACCCTTGGCATAGTCGTTCACATGCCAGCCCGAACCCTTGAAGATGATGGCTGGAGCCTGGATAACGCGCTTGAGCGGTTCTCCGGTCTCTGGGTGGGCCTCGAGGGCCTGGTCATGAAACCCTTGCTGAAACTCGTAGTAGTTCCCCGTTTTTAGACCTAGATAGACGTAGACCGGCATGGCATTCCTCCCGAAACTACGTCAAGTATGTTGACATAACCATGCTCAAGTGTCAACGTAACCATGGTCTCAGCGCTCATCAGAATGCCAGCCACGCCGGTGAAAAATGCCCAGGTCTGCGTTCGAGGGCTGGCCTGTGCCACCTGCGTTCCGGGCCGTGCGCTCGCCGGAAAACTGCCCGGCGTGACCAGCGCCACTAAGCCTGGCGACCGAAAAACTTTTGTGGTGTTTCTACCCCAGGTGGTTTTACCAGAAAGATTCTACATTGCTGCCCAGGAGGCGGAGTACACCGCTGTCAGGACTTAGCCAGAAGAAAGAGAAGCTCCCGGGGCACGGCTACTGGCCTGGGAACACGGCAACTTGGCTTTCGTCTTTGCCTGCACACCGCCGCTGTTTCCTTTAACTATGTGCCCGTGTTTTTCCCTCGCCCCAGCATTCGCTTGCGGGCGTAGTGGCATTTGCGGTCCAGGGCGCGTTGTTTGCTGCCGTAGCCCTGTTCTGGGCAGGCGCTTCAGCAAGCGGGTAAATACAGGCGAGGCTTCTAAGCTCATGAGCTCTTGGTCATGTTTGCGTCTGCCCTGAGCTTTTCCAACCCGTTTATGCTGGCAAAATCGCCCAGGCTCAGAAGTTTTGGGAAGAGTAGCATGGGGTATGCCCGTAGTACTCGATGCCAACCTCAAGTGCTCCACCTGTGGAACCGTCCACCACCAGGGTATGCCGAAAACGCTTGCGGGCACTTCTTCCTCTGCCCTTCTTGCAATGTTCTGCTGCAACCCAAGCAGGGAGACTGCTGCGCATTTTGTTGCTAGGCCGGTCTCCGCCGTCCCCCCCAGACAAGACACGGCTAATGACCAAGAGTGAACTACGAGGCTGGGCCAAAAAGCGGCGTGCCGGCCTGCCGATGCCGGAGTACTCGGAGAAGATGTGTGGCCTGCTGGCTTCGCTCCTGCAGGGCCTCGAGGCCCGCCACGTCCTGCTCTATAGCGCCTTCGGCTCCGAGCCAGATCCAAGCGGCGTGACGGCGCTCCACCGCGCTCAGTACTACCTTCCGCGCACGCTGGACAAGACACTCACGGTGCATCCGCTTCCCGCCCGGCTCGAGAGGCACCCGCTGGGTTTTCTTGAACCGGTGAAAGGTTCGCCCGCAGCCTCGCCAACAATTCTCCAAGCGGTGATTGTCCCCGGCCTGGCGTTCGACAAGAAAGGTTTTCGCCTGGGATACGGCGCGGGCTACTACGACCGGTTCTTGGAAGGCCTAGAAACAACTAGCCCTTACGGGCTGAACAAGGCCTCCAGGATCGGCCTAGTACCCGAGGCCTTAATACTCGAGAGACTTCCCAAAGATGAATGGGACCAACAAATGGATTACCTCATCAGCGAGAACCGTGTTATTCACGTGAAAAGAGACAGGCAGCTTCAATAAATGACGCGGCTGGGGCCTTGTCATCGCCAGCGGCCTCGACCAGACAGCGGCGTTCCGGAAAGCGGCTTCAGGGCGCGCTCTTGTACCACGGCGCCGGGTCAACCGGGATCCCCTGCACACGGATCTCGTAGTGCAGGTGAGGACCGGTGGAAAGCCCGGTGGTCCCGACGTAGCCAAGCAACTCCCCCGCCTTCACTGCCTGCCCAGCCTTCACGCCGATTTTCGCAAGGTGCCAGTAGCCGCTGCACACATTCATCCCATGGTTGATAACAATGCTGTTACCCCGGACCTTGAGTGGTTCGGCTATAGCTACCACTCCATCCGCGGGAGCGTATACGGGTGTGCCCACCGGCGCGCCATAATCCAGGCCTTCGTGGTAACTCCGGAAAGGACCGCCGTTGTAGCTCCGCCGCGTACCAAAAAAAGTGGTGATGCGGGGTCTGGAAATGGGCCCCTTCCAGGGGCCGTTCCAACGCTTCTGCAGGTTGTCGGTAGTGCAGGCATCAACCAACCGCTCGCGCTCGGACCTGACCCACTCGGGTTTGAGCAACGCCTCAGTCGCAGGGGATAAGGTCAGTTGTTGTCTGCCATACGCGCCCGCCGAAACGCGGAGGTTCACGCGTTCTTCTCTTCCCTGGTAGGCAACTACCAGTACATACGCCCCCGCAGGCTGCAAGGCGGGCACCGCCAGAATTGCTTGGTAGATACCTTCTGCTGGCAATAAAAATATACTGTAGCGGGTGTTCAAGAAACGCAGTTGCAGGCTGGCGTCCTCCACTGCTCCCGCCACTTTCACCAAAAAAGCGCGGCCCTGGACGACATCTCTAGGAAGTTCGATGAATTCCAAAGGAGCCATAAGTGGAACCCGTTGGAACGCGGGGGCATCCGCGGGCAGTCTGAGCACCTGCCCGGCCGTTATCTTCGAGGGATCGGCGATGCCGTTGATCTCGGCAAGTTGCGCCAGTGTAGTGCCGTAACGCCGGGCAATGCTAAAAAGGGTATCCCCTGGCTGCACGGTGTAGCTTTCTTGGGCCTTTGCCAGGCCCATAACCAGCAAAAGAACCACAATGAGGGCGCGCACGGGCTCCATGCTACCTAAGTGTCCGCTAGCGCGATAGTATAGCGCAAAGAGGAAGTTTATGGTGCTCATCCTGAACGGCCCCAATCTGAACCTTCTTGGCCAAAGAGAGCCCGAAGTCTACGGGCGCACCACCCTGGATGAACTGGAACAGCTGTGCGAGGACTGGGCCAGCGAGTTCGGCCTGGGAGCGGTCTGCCGCCAGTCGAACTTTGAGGGGCAAATTATAGAATGGATACAACAGGCAAAAAGTGAAGGTTTCAAGGCGATTATTTTGAACCCCGGCGGGCTTACGCACTACTCGGTTGCGCTGTTGGACGCCATGCGCGCTCAGACGCTTCCGGTGGTGGAGGTACACCTTTCCAACATTCACGCCCGTGAGGAGTACCGCAGGCACTCGCTCACCGCGAGCGCCGCGCGGGGTTTGGTTTCGGGCTTTGGGCCGTACTCGTACAAGATGGCGCTTGCTTATTTAGCGGATGCCCTAAAAAAGGGGTAGATTCTCCGCCAGGGAAAAGACTGGAGCACGATGTGTTCCAGACTTGATTTTTTGTCACGGCCACCGGCCCAGTGTGAAAACCGGGTGCTTCAGCCTGAATTAAGCTAAGGCCTGTAGTTTCATTAAGGATGCCAAGCCAAGCTTTGGTTATGAAAGGAGCAAGCATATGGCCCGCAGTTTGACCCTGCGCGATGCTTCCCATCTCTTGCGGCGCGCTGCCGCGCGGGGAAGAAAAGAAGAAGCCGAACGACTGGCGTCGGTAGGCCTCGAGGCCGCCGTGGAAAGCCTGCTGGCAACCCCGGCCCACCCGCCCAAGCCCACCTTTAACCCCGATGACCAGCGCAAGCAGATCCAAGACCTGATGGATAACTGGCTGGGCTGGTGGCTCAAAACCCCCACCCCCGCCGCCGAGCGGCTGGTGCTCTTCTGGCACGGCCACTTCACCACCGAGGCCCGCACCCTGCCTGGGCCCGCTAGCGCCATCCTGATGTGG
>JAMCQK010000190.1:6384-8210 GCA_023382135.1 Deinococcus sp. | reverse complement strand
TCGGACAGGTTTGGGATATCGCGGGTAATGCGCTCGGGCCCCAGCTTGGTGTCCCGCGCCTCTATCTCGTAGCGCTCAATGTGGATTGAGGTATAGAAGTCCCGGTGCAACAGCTGCTCCGAGATCACAATGGCGTCCTCGTAGTTATAGCCGTCGAACGGCATGACGGCCACCAGCACGTTTTGGCCAAGCGCCAAGCGCCCCTCGTCCGAGGCCGGGCCGTCTGCCAGCAACTGGCCCTTCTTTACGCGGTCGCCGGTAGTTACCCTTGGCCGCTGGTCGAGCGCGGTGCCCTGGTTAGAGCGCACAAAGCGGCGCAGGAAGTACTCGTACTGTCCCTTGTCATCACCCTCAATGACAATCTTGTCGCCATCCACGCTCTTGATAGTTCCGTTTACCTCGCTGTAGACAGAGGTCAGCGAATCGTGTACCACGCGTTCTTCCACGCCGGTCATTACCAAAGGAGACTCGGCGCGCAAGAGCGGAACCGCCTGGGCCTGCATGTTGGAACCCATGAGCGCGCGGTTGGCATCGTCATGTTCCAGGAAGGGGATCAAGTTAGTGTTCACCGAGAAGATCTGCTTGGGCGAAACGTCCATGAACTCCACGTCTTCGGGGCGCACCATCACCGGGTCGCCCTTCTTGCGGCAGACCACACGGTCGGTCGTAATCTTTCCTTTGGAGTCAAATGGCGTGTTGGCCTGGGCAATGATGTGCTTGTCTTCCTCCGAGGCAATCATGTAAGACCACCTCGTCGGTGAGGCGGCCCTTTTCCACCTTGCGGTAGGGGGTCAGGATAAAGCCCAGCTCGTTAATGCGCCCGTAAGCCGCCAGCGAGGAGATAAGACCAATGTTGGCGCCTTCCGGGGTCTCAATGGGGCAGATGCGCCCATAGTGGGTGCGGTGAACGTCGCGCACGTCGAAGCCCGCGCGTTCGCGGGTGAGCCCGCCAGGCCCCAAGGCCGAGATGCGGCGCTTGTGGCGTAGCTCGGAGAGCGGGTTGGTCTGGTCTTTGAACTGCGAAAGCTGGCTGCGGCCAAAGAACTCGCGGATGGAGGCCACCAGGGGCCGGTTATTCACCAGCTTGGTGGGAGTAGCGGACTCGGGTGTGCCCATGAGCATGCGTTCGCGCACGCCGCGCGCCAGGCGAGAAAGGCCCACGCGGAACTGGTCGGCAAGCAGCTCACCCACGGTGCGGATGCGGCGGTTGCCCAGGTGGTCAATATCGTCCACCTCAAAGCCTTCGTGCCCGGACTGCAAACCAAACAGGTATAAGAGCACGGGCAACAGGCCCTCATCTTTGAACTCGCCATTTTCAAACCTAATCAACATGCGGCCGGAAAGCTTGATACCAAGCTTCTGTTGCGCCTTGTAACGTCCGGCCTCGCCCAGGTCGTAGCGGCGCGGGTCGGAAAGAAGCGAATGCAAGTAGGTGATGGCCTTCTCACGTTTGGGCGGGTCTCCGGGCCTGAGCTCGGTAAAGAGCTTGAGCAAGGCCTCTTCCACGCCCATCTCTAGCACCTTGTTGCCGCGGTAGCTGGCCTCGAGCACGCCAGCTGCAAGCTCCGGGTAGTCTTTGAGCAGCTTGGTAAGGCGCTCGGTGGTGTAGCCCAGAACACGCAGCAGTAGCGCCAAAGGGAACTTCTTTTTGTTGACCTTCATTACAATGGTCCCGGACTGCTCGAACTCGAGGTCAATCCATGGCCCACGCTTTGGTAGCGGAATCACCGAGCCCACAAACTTGCCGGGCCGGGCTTGGTCGGGGGTGAAGTAAATCCCTGGGGAGCGGTGAATCTGGCTCACAATCAGTCATGAGCGGAAGGTCA
>JAMCQK010000190.1:0-6374 GCA_023382135.1 Deinococcus sp. | reverse complement strand
CCAGGAAGACCTCGTCTTCCTTAATCAGCCCGCTGTCTTTGTGAATCAGTTGCAGCTTGGCGTACAGCGGTGCCTGGTAAGTCAAGTCCTTTTCGCGGCACTCGTCATGGCCAAAAGGCGGCTCGGCCAGCCGGTACTCCAGGAAGTCCAGCACCAGGCCGCCGCGCCCCCTTTCGCCTTCTTCAATTGGGAAGGTTTCTTTGAAGGCAGCCTGCAGACCTACGTTGTCTCGTTTGGTGGGGGCCTTGTTCATCTGCAAGGCTTTGTGGAACGACTCAACCTGAATTTCGGTGAGTGGTGGAAGGGGAATAACTTCTTGGATCCGGCCGAACCGCTCTGTTTTCATGCATTCACCTCTGCTCCGGCCTTGCCAGAGCATTGCTAGGTTGATGCGTAAGCTGGACAGGGTTCCCCAACGGGATCTTTCACCCGCTGGTGCTGGTTCTTACGGCTGCGCTCCCGGCTTGCACCGTAGAGGCATGACAACCAAGCATAACACCTTTTGCCGGAAAGGGGAACAGGGTCTGTGCACGTTGAGCTCAGGGGTGTCAAGCCGTAGGCTCAGCTCGAAAGGAAAGGCTTTTACTGCCTACCCGCATAGGCTCGCGTCCCTGAATCGGTGAGAGATGTTTCCCCTTCACTTCGTTCAGGGTCAACATGACAGGAACAGACAACATGACAGGGAAAGGGTTCAGGACGACAGACCCTGTCGTTGTCATCCTGAGCCGAAAGCGCTCAGCCTGCCTGGGGCAGACAGGCCCGCAGGGCTAATGGTATTTCAGGATCTCTCGCTGCGCACCTACATGGGTTTATATCTCTGGTTCAGCAAGAGACGTTTCGCGAAGGTTGCCCTGAGCAAAACGTAGAGTTTGAGACGAAAAAGCACAGTGAAGGATAACTGCCCCACCCGCTGAACCAAAACAAGACCCGCCAAGTATTCGTAGGCGAGTCTGAAAGACAAGCCTTTTTTGTAGCAAAAATCAGCGCTTCTTTTTCCCGCCGCCCTTTCCGCCACCACCGCCACGCTTCTTTTCGGCGCCAAAGCCCCCTCCACCGGAACCACGGAGGAAACTTTTTAGTTTGTTCTCGAACTCGGGAGCCTGTTTTGGGAGCCGTTTGGGCCGCGGAGGCTCTACTGGGGCGGGCGTAAGTTCTTTAATTGAAAGATCGAGCCTGCCCTTTTCGTCGCGGCCTAGCACCATGACCGAGATGACCTCGCCCTCGCCCAAGTGGTCGCGCACGTTCTTCACGAACTCATGCGCAATCTGCGAGATGTGCACCAGGCCCGACTCTCCATTGGGAAGCTCGACAAACGCCCCAAAGTCCATAATCCGCGTAACGCGGCCCTCTATCACTGCACCGGCTTCAATCTCCATTCAATCCTTCCTCCTGGCTTCCACGAGCAACAAAAAAACGCGAACCCGCCTAAGGCTTGGCGTAAACACGCACCCTAGAGGTTCACCGTTCACTCACTATAGCACGAAGACGCCCTGAGCGGCCTTGCTTGCGTACAAGGACAGGCTGAATCCGTTTCTCCGTGCCCGCGCCCCTGAATATGACGTTTTTCCTTTGGTGTGTTCAAAAAATGATATATTATACAGACCATGTTGACTGATAAAAGCCGCGAGCTTTGGTTCGAGCTTGGTGCCGAAGAGCGACAGATTGTAGGCACGCTGCGCGAGTTCTTGCAGGCGGAAGTGGCGCCGACCGCCGCCGAACGTGACAAGAGCGGAGAGTTCCCCTTTGAGATCGTTCGAAAACTGGGAGAGCTTGGGGTTATGGGGGCCGGTGTGCCCGAACAGTACGGGGGCGCGGGGCTTTCTACCCGTGTGTTCACCCGCATCTTGGAGGAAGTGGGCGCCGCTGACGGGGCTTTGGGGCTCACGGTGGCATCGCACAACTCACTTTGCGCCGGGCATATTCTGATAGCCGCTAACGAAAGCCAAAAACGCGAGTTCCTGCCCAAGCTGGCAAGCGGGGAGGCGCTTGGGGCCTGGGGGCTCACCGAATCCGGCTCCGGCTCCGATGCTGCCGCCCTGCGCACCCGTGCGGAAGAAACGGCCTCCGGCTGGCGCATCAACGGCTCCAAGCAGTTCATTACTCAGGGCTCGGTGGCGGGTGTTTACGTGATTAACGCCCGCACCGATGCCCCATCCGCCCCGGACAAAAAGCACCAGGGGCTTTCGGCTTTTGTCACCTGGGCGGGAGTACCAGGGCTCAAGGTTGGGCGCAAGGAAGAAAAGCTGGGGCTCGCCGCCTCGGACACAGCTCAACTTATATTCGAGGATCTGGACCTTCCCCGTGAGGCGCTTTTGGGCAGGCGGGGCAGAGGTTTTTACGATGTGCTCAAGGTGCTGGACGGTGGAAGGGTTGGGATTGCAGCGCTCTCGGTGGGGCTTGGCAGGGCTGCGTTGGAGTTCGCCGCCAAGTACGCTCTGGGGCGCGAGCAGTTTGGCAGACCAATTACCGAATTCCAGGGCGTGGGGTTCAAACTGGCGGAGATGGCCACCAATCTGGAAGCCGCAAGGCTGCTCTATCTGCGCGCTGCTGAACTAAAGGATGCGGGCAAGCCATTTGCCCAAGAAGCCGCGCAGGCCAAACTTTTCGCGTCGGAAGTGGCCACCAAAGCCTGCGACGAAGCCATACAGATTCTGGGCGGGTACGGATACATCAAGGAGTACCCGGTGGAACGCTACTGGCGCGATGTTCGGTTGATGCGCATTGGCGAAGGTACCAGCGAGGTCTTGAAAATTGTGATTGCCAAGAACCTGTTGGCGCGGTTCGTGTAAGCACCTTGTTGTTAAGAGCCAGGCTCAGCCGTATTGCTTCCGAAATTTGCTGGGACCAGGAGAGCAGCCTGGAGACAATGACCCAGGTAGAGCTGCGAGAACCTTTCTTGACAGCGTTTGCGTGCAGTCCATATACTTTGGCCAGAACACCAGCGTAAGGTTAAATCGGCTCCAGCGAGAGTTCGAACCTTCTTAGTGATAAAGCGTATCACTTGGGGGTCTGAATGAGTTGTAGTTGTTTGGAAGCTTGCACGGAAATCCTGGCACGAGTCAGAAACAGTCGTCTTGGTTGGTTTGTTCTAAGCACCCGGGGGCCATCATGAAAAAGCTAGCCACCAGAAAACCAACTGCTACGGTCCGGTGCTTTGTGAAAGGAGGCGAGGCGTGGAGAAAGCGGTAAACCAGAGACCACTCACAGAGTTGCAAGAGGCCTTGTCGGAGCAGCTTCCACCACTGAGCGCACACGAGGCCGTGGTGGAGGCGAACCGGTGCCTCTACTGTTACGACGCTCCCTGCACCCAGGCCTGTCCCACGCATATTGATATTCCAAGGTTCATCAAGAAAATTGCCACCGGAAACGTGTTGGGCTCGGCAAAAACCATCCTCGAGGCCAACTTTCTGGGGGCCACTTGCGCGCGCGTCTGCCCGGTGCAGGAGCTTTGCGAAGGAGCTTGCGTGCTCGGCTCCGACCATAAACCCATCCAGATTGGACGCCTACAGCGCTACGCCACCGACTACGTGTACCAGCAAAAGACCGAGGTATTCAAAGCAGGTGCTCCCACGGGCCGCAAGGTTGCGGTGGTGGGCTCGGGGCCAGCGGGAATTTCCTGTGCGGCGGAGCTGGCCAAACTGGGCCACAGCGTAACGCTCTTCGAAAAAAGAGAGTTGGCGGGCGGGCTCTCCACTTACGGCATCATCGTTCTGCGCGAGCCTGTTGAGGTGGCGCTTTCCGAAGTGGAGGCGCTCAAACGCCTGGGAGTGGAAGTTAGAACCAAGATGGAGCTGGGGAAAAACCTGAGCTTTGATGAACTGAGAACCAAGTTCGACGCCGTGTTCCTTGGCCTGGGTCTGGGGGCGGTGCCCGCCATGGGGATTCCCGGCGAAGAGCATATTCAAGACGGCCTTGAATGGATTGAGGCCAGCAAGATGAAGCCATTGGACACGATAAAAGCAGGAGATAACGTGGTGGTGGTTGGCGCGGGCAATACCGCCATAGACGCCGCCACTATCGCCAAGCGCTTGGGAGCCGAACGCGTCACCATGGTTTACCGCCGGACAGAGGCCGAGATGACCGCCTACCCCCACGAGTACCAGTTTGCCAGGCTGGAAGGCATTGACTACCGCTTCCTTACGCAGCCGGTGCGAGTGGTTACAGATAGGGGCAAAGTGGTAGGCCTCGAGTGCATCCGGATGAAGCTCGGAGCGCCAGACGCCAGCGGGCGCCCCGCGCCGGAGCCGGTGCCGGGGTCCGAGTTTGTTTTGCCGGCGGATCAGATTATCAAGGCGATTGGCCAAGAAAAACCCGCGCTGGTAAAGGAGCTAGGCCTCGAGGCCGAGAAGGGCTACATCCGGGTCAATCACGACTTTGCCACCAGCATCCCCGGCGTATATGCCGGCGGCGACTGCGTGCGCGCCAAAGGCACCGCTTCCACCGTGATGGCCGTACAAGACGGTAAACTCGCAGCCAAGAGCATCCACTCTGCGCTGGTGGCGAAAGGGGCCGCCAATGACTAAACAGCCCGTTGTCCTGAGCGCAGCCGAGGATCTTTTGCCACACCAAGGCCAAGCTTTCTCCTGGGTGTACAGTCGTAGATTCTTCGCTTCACGCCGCTCCGTTCAGAAAGACAGCAAACTAAAAGGTGGGTGGTTATAAATGGCAGACCTGAGTATCAACTTCGCGGGAATAAAATCTCCCAATCCCTTCTGGCTGGCTTCGGCTCCGCCGACGAATAGTGGGGCGCAAATTCATAAAGCTTTCGAAGCTGGCTGGGGCGGCGCGGTCTGGAAAACCATAGGCGCGCCGGTGCTTAACGTCTCCAACCGTTATGGCGCCCTGCACTATGGCGGGCAGAAGATGCTGGCCATCAACAACGTGGAGCTCATCTCGGATCGTCCCCTTGAAGTGAACTTGAGAGAAATCCGCGAGATCAAAAAACTCTGGCCCGAGCGCGCGGTAATTGTCTCGGCCATGGTGGAAAGCACCGCGGAAGCCTGGCGCGATATTGTCCTTCGCATCGAAGATACCGGTGCCGACGGGATTGAACTCAATTACGGCTGTCCACACGGCATGTCGGAGCGGGGCATGGGGGCGGCGGTGGGACAGGTGCCGCAATACTGTGAGCAGATTACTCACTGGGTGACCAGCGTTGCCAAAATTCCGGTTATCGTCAAGCTCACCCCGAACGTCACCAACATTTCTTACCCGGCTAAAGCGGCTGTGGCTGGCGGCGCGGATGCCATCAGTCTTATCAACACCATTAACTCCATCATCGGCGTAAACCTGGACACGCTGGAACTGAACCCCAACATCGGCGGAAAAGGCGGCCACGGTGGTTATGCTGGGCCTGCCGTTAAGCCCATCGCGTTACACCTGCTTTCGCAAGTAGCCACCACGCCAGAGGTTGCCAAGAGCGGCCTGCCCATCTCCGGCATGGGCGGCATATCCACCTGGAAAGACGCCGCCGAGTTCTTGTTGCTCGGGGCCACCAGTCTACAGGTGTGCACAGCGGTGATGCACTATGGTTACCGCCTGGTGGAAGACCTGATTGACGGGCTTTCCAACTGGATGGACCAGAAAGGCTTCAAAACCATTGGTGACGTAGTGGGCAAGAGCGTTCACCGCATCTCCGACTTCAACGACTTCGACCTTTCGTTCCGCGCGGTGGCCCGCATCGATACCGACAAATGCATCAAGTGCGACCTGTGTTACATCGCCTGCAACGACACGGCGCACCAGTGTATCGACTTGTACGCGGATGGCCAGAAGGTCGAGCCCGGCTTCGATATTCGGGTGAACGGAAGGCAAGTCGCGGACACCCGCCCACAGCCGGTTGTGCGTGAAGATGACTGCGTGGGCTGCGCGCTTTGTTACAACGTCTGCCCGGTGGATAACTGCATCAGCATGGTGGAAGTTCCCTCGGGGCGGAAGAGCATAACCTGGAACCAGCTCACCAAGCAGCGGCCGGAGATAGCCGATTGGGACGGGATGGAGAAGTACCGTGAAGAGGTTGGGATTGAAATCCACTAGTGGTTCTGGCTGTTATCCCGAGCAGAGCAAGGGATCTCTCGTTATCACATACAAAAAGCGAGGTTCCTGGTACACGTTCGCCTTTGGAAGAACAAGGGGTGGAGGTAGCAGATGAGCACGGTAATCAAGAACGGAACAGTCGTTACAGCCAGCGACATCTTCAAGGCCGATGTCAAAATTGACCAAGGCAAAGTCAGCGCAATTGGGAACGGGCTTGCCGAAAAAGGCGACAAGGTTATTGATGCGAGAGGCAAATACCTGCTGCCAGGCGGAATTGATGTTCATACCCACCTGGATATGCCCTTCGGCGGCACGGTCTCTTCGGACGACTTCTACAC